>NZ_JBYNDP010000224.1:0-3151 GCF_059783535.1 Tateyamaria sp.
AGTGTCAGCTTGTGCGGAGGAATGCGGGCAAGGAACCGGGGGTGTTTGCGCGTGATGGCAAGGTAGACGCCCATTGCGATCACGATCAGCCCCGCACCAATGCGTATTTCGCCTTGGTAATCTATCAGCAATGTCATCATCGAAAACGGCAGCAGAATGCCCAGCATCGCAACGAAATGACCCAGCGACAGGGCGCCCAGAGCAGGCCATAGCGCGCTCCGCCGGCGTTCGAACAGGGCGGAGGAAACGGCAAGGGGCCAGCCCATGCCTGGGTTCAGGCCGTGGTAGAGGCCGGAGAGGATGACGGCGAGCCAGAGGCCCGCCGCCGTCGTCATATCCATCAGACTGATGGGTAGCAGAAGCTGTCGGTCGAACAGTCGCCGCCTTCAAGCCGGATCTGGTGGCTGCGATAGCCTTCCGGGAACTTGGTCCAGAACTTTTCGTCCAGCGTCAGCCCACCATTTTCGCCAACATGGGCCATGACCATCGCCGCGCCGCGCTCACCAGGATAGAACTGATCGTCCCAAGTGGAATAGAGCGAGTTGGTCCAGTAGACGCGTTTGCCATCGCGGCTGATCTCGACCATCTGGGGGCCATAACCAAAGTCCTCGCCATTGGGGTGCTTGGTTTTCTTGACGATGCCGCCAATCTCGACCTTGCCAGCAAGGACCGGGTTCATCGGGTCAGAAACGTCATATTGATGCATTTCGCCAAGGCCCCAACACGCGACATAGAGGTACTTGTCATCAAGGCTCAGGTCGATGTCAGTCACCAGCGGCGGCACGGCACCGAACCCCTTGAGCAAGTCAGGCAGGTCGTCCGCATCAGCAGGCACGGGATCAATAGTGATGGTCTTCTTGGCTTGCCATTCGCCATCATCATCCCGCCACCAGGTAAAGATCGCGCCTTGCAAGTTGGTGGTGTCGACCACCACACCACAGAACCCGTATTCCTTGACCGGATCATGGGCGGGGCGGATTTCTAGCGCCATCTGGTGGTTTTCACCTAGATCAATGGACTTCGTCACTTTGCGCCCGCGCAGGTCCCAGAAGTGGATCGTGTGGCCGTATTTGTTCGACAGCAAATCCTCTGGCACAACACCGTTTTCGAACTGCGGCGGTAGGCCCCATTCGGAACTGACCATGTAATCCCGCGGCAGGTTCCACCAAAAATCATAGTGCTTGTCCTGAATACCCCGGTCCATCTCGTAGCGGCCCAGAATGTCGAAGGTTTCGCAATCCATGATGAAGATACCGGGAGGGCCATCTGTGCCATCCTCGCCACCGCCGCCAAGGGTCGACACATAGATGCCCTCGGGTCCGCAATGGATGGTGTGCGGGCGGGAATAGCCCGTCTTTTCAAACAGTTCTTCAGGCTCGATGATCTTGTGAATCTTGGCCTTGAGCGGTTCCTTTACATCAATGATGTAGATGCGGGATGACCGGATGCCGGGGATGATCAGGTAACGCCGTTCAAGGAATGCGTGGCCAGTTAGTGGCGACAGGGCGGACGAACAGGCGTTCCAGCCAAAATGGTGAAATTCGTCGCCAAGGTTGGGGACGTATAGTTCGTGCACGATCTGGCTGTATGTCTTGCTCTCGGGATCAACATCCACGACAGCCAAACCATCCGGCTTGGTCCCATCTGGGCTGAGCATCAGCGTAAACGCCAGATTCTCGACCGGTGCCTGGATGGCATCATTGGGCGAGGGATAAAATGTGGGGTCGGGTCTCAAATTCATGGCTTCCTCCCTGAAGCATGTGTCAATCAGTGCCGGGCCCCTCGGTTGCCTTTGCGACTTCGTATGGGAGGGATCAGGCGGTCTTGTGCTCCTTTTCTGCGGCCTTTTGGGCGCGGGCTGTGACAACCGAATGGGCCAGTTCCCGCGTGTAGGCTTCTAGTTTAACCAATGTCGCGTCGATCTTGGGCGCGTCCTGCGCCTCGACCGCATCTGCGATGTCCGTGTGCAGCGCCACAATCGCTTCGCGCGACCGGGCGGTGAAGGTGATCATGTTCATCAGGGGCTGCATGGCCTCAACAGCACCGGCAAGCTGATAGCTGAGCACCTTGTTGCCTGCGCCATCCACCAAAGCACGGTGAAAGGTGACATCAGAGGCGCAAAACGCTTCGTCCGTAAGTCCCGGTTGTCCCTGGCGGTGAATTTCGGCACGCATGGTCGCCAGCTGATCAGGGGTGCGGCGCTGTGCGGATAGCGGCGCGCAGGCGCGTTCAAGCGCGTACCGTGCCTCACACGCCACGTCGAAACTGACGGCATTCATCGACAAAAGCAGGGTCGAGGTTGTGACCTGCTGTGCATAGGCATCTTCGAACCGCAGGCGGTTCACGAAGGCACCGCCTGTGGCGCCGCGCTGGGTTCGGATGAGCGATTGCGCCGCGAGTCGCTTTAAGGCCTCGCGCACTGTGGGCCGAGACACGTCGAAATGATCGGCAAGCTCAGCCTCGCTGGGAAGCCGTTGATCGACAATCAAATCACCCGCTATGATGGCATCCCGGATCGCCTTGGCGATCTGTGCCGAAAGATCAACTGTGCTGTCAGGATCAATTTTCATTTGTCATACATTTTAATGTCTGACATTTAATCTGGCAAGTATTGAGTCGCGGTCCAGTCGGGGAGGACACATGCCGCATCTTGTCAGGTCCACACTCTGGCTTGGATTCTTCGTGGCCATTCTCGCCGCTTGGTGGGTCATGTATTCCATGTCGATGGACATGGACCTCGACCTGATCGGGCGTCCGGGCGAGATGGGTGCACGCATGGCTGCGATGGACCCGCGTATGCCCATGTATATGCCGATGGCAAATTTTGGTCCGCTGTTTGCTATGTGGGCCATCATGATGGCGGCGATGATGTTGCCGACGCTGGTACCGACTTTGCGGAGTTACGAGGACTTGATGATTTCCGCGGACGGGACGCGGGCAGGGTGGCTGGGCGTGATCGCGGGATATTCGATTGTCTGGGTCGCTTTTGCGGCCCTCATCACCGCCGTCCAATTGGGCTTGCTTTTTGGTGGCGTCATCGACATGCTCGGCATATCCAAGACCACCACATTTGCGGGCCTGCTGCTGCTGGCCGTTGGTCTGTTTCAATTCACCCGAGCGAAGGAAATCTGCCATGGCGTCTGCCATAGCC
>NZ_JBYNDP010000225.1:0-3125 GCF_059783535.1 Tateyamaria sp.
TGTGCGTTTTCCAAGCTTTGCCATCTTACTTCACCTCGATGCCCATGGAGCGGGCCGAGCCCAGGATGATCTGCATTGCGCCTTCGATGTCGTTGGCGTTCAGATCTTTCATTTTCGCTTCGGCGATTTCCTTGACCTGGGCCGCTGTCACGGTGCCCACGGTTTCACGCGACGGGTTGTTCGCGCCGGATTTCACCTTGGCCGCCTTCTTCAGATAGTAGGACGCAGGCGGCGTCTTGATATCCATGGCGAAGGATTTGTCCTGGTAGTAGGTGATCACGGTGGGGCACGGCGCACCGGGCTCCATATCTGCGGTCTTGGCGTTGAACGCCTTGCAGAATTCCATGATGTTGATGCCGCGCTGACCCAGGGCCGGACCAACCGGCGGGGATGGGTTTGCCTGACCGGCGGGCACCTGCAATTTCATGGTGCCGGCAAGTTTCTTGGCCATGTGCCAATCTCCTTTTCAAACAGCCGCGGGACGCGCCCCTTGGCCTATGTTGATGTGGTCTGGTCTGGCGGGCGCGACCGCCGCGCCACCCACCAGGGGTGCTGCAAAAGAAACAGGAGCGCCGGTTACAGCGCTCCTGTCCAAATTACAAGCATGTTTTGCAGCTTTGTCCCCGCGGGGACAGGCTGTCAGCCCTCTTCGAGGATCACGTCAAAGCGGACACGGCTGCCGGGCAGGCCCGCATCGTTCAGCGGACGCGACGGGGCAGCGATGATGATCTCTTCGGACGCAACACCACGACCGACCAGCATGGCCATCAGGGCCTTGGCCCGCAGCAGACCGGTTGCCACGCCCTCGCCTGACTGTAGATCGCCTGCATGGTGGCCGATCACGCGCAGACGGGCGTGTGGACATTCCATTGCCAGAGTGGCCAGCCCCATGGCGGTGTCCAGATCCCCTGCCCCAAGCGACACGGAGCGCGGGGCGTAGAACAATATGGTGCTGTCAACGGCGCGCTGCAGTTCGGTCACGCACGCGGCTGTCGCCCAAGGTTTCACAACTGCAGGCGTCCGGACCGCCACGCGCGTGACTTTGTCGACGATCGAGAACTCGACCCGGCGATCATAGTACGAAGCAGGCTCTGGTCCCACGATGCCCGACGGCTGGCGGTCGCCCAAACCTTCCGCAATGAACATGCTCGTGTCGAGGCCCGATGCACCGATGCGTTTGATCACCTCTTCGGCGCGGGCCTGGCTGAGGCGGAGGTTGGCGCTTGGATCACCGGACGGGTCCGAATGGCCCTCAACCCGGATCTGCACATCTGGGCAGGTTTGCGCGATCAGACCAAGAAGACGGCCTTGCTCGATGCCGCCCTGGTCCGCATTCAGACCGCCGCTTGGGAAGTAAACGCGTGCTTGGCCCGCCATAGTGCGTAGATCTTCCAGACATTGCTGCTGTGCGGCTTCACCAAAAGTGTTGGTGTCGAAGAACGGGGCCGCCGGCGTTGTCGCCAATGCGGCGGTGCGTTGCGGTTCCGGAGCCAGTGCAGGCGCAGGCTGCGGAAGCGTGGCTGCCGCCAGCGGTTGTGCCTGGGCATTCGATGCGCCCACGGTGGTCAGCGTGGTTTCAGGGCCGGCTTGCCGCGCGACAACCTCTTCTTCCAAGGCGGCGGGTGCCGGTTGAGCGGCTACGACTTGTGGTGCGGTTGCGTTCGAAAATGTCTGTTCGCTTGCAGGTGCGGCGTCTTCGCCGCTCCCAAGCTCAAGAAATCCAGATGCTGCAAATACAATTGCGGCCGATGGGACCAGCCAGGGAAGGCTGTCCCGCAAATATTTCAATGCCATAGAATATCCCCCAGATACGCTGCTCGGCTTTCCGTCGCACATCTACATCGTGTGCCTATGTCAACCAGTAGGCGACAATCCGCCGTATTCGTCAACAGCTCTTGTGGATGTTTCTGTGGATAAGTTCTGCTTTTCGAATTTGTAACTGTGTCGGACTGAAATTGAGGCCTCGTCAGCGCGCATGATGTTCAAACCGACAAGCCTCTGACCTATGGACAAAACAGTCGCGCCGCTGTGATGCGAACCCCTGCTCAGAGCCAACTTGCAAGAGTGTTTCACCGCTGCCAAAGTCTGTTTTCGCAAATGCAAAATCGAATTGGTTTGTCGATAAGCTGCGCATGGAAGGACGCTTTGATGAACATTCAGTGGCAAAGGGCTGCCGCATATGTAATCGCGGTGGACGTGCAACGCAGAGTTTTGCTGACGCGATTTGAGAAATCTGGTCACCCCAAATCGGGAGCGTGGACATTGCCGGGTGGTGGCATTGAATGGGGTGAGCAAGCGCACGAAACCGCGATGCGTGAATTGAAGGAAGAGACTGGTCTGGACGCGGATATTGGGCCTTTGTTAGGGGCGCAATCAGAGTGGTTTGAAGCAAGCGTGTCCAATTCAGGACAGCCCGATCTCGCACTCCGTTTGATTTTTGAGGCGCACAATTGCGCCGGGGAACTCAAGCGAGAGTTCAGCGACGATGACACGACCATAGACGCTGCTTGGTTCACGTTGGAAGAAGTCCATCACCTGAACAGGGTGGAGGTTGTGGACTTTGGCATTGCCGCATTTTCCGAAAGGAAGCTTGCCGACTGAACGGTTGCAAGATGCGCCAAGCGGGCTTTCCCGCCGATAGAAACGGCGGTCTGATCTTTCTCTCAAGGCCACCCTTGAGCCGGTCCAGCGGAAGAACAGTCCATGCTCATCCCAAAATGAAAAGGCGCGCAAAAGCGCGCCCGTTCATCATGCCGATCTCATCAAATCAGATCTGCTTGGTGACCTGCGTGTATTCCAGTTCGACCGGCGTTTCGCGGCCAAAGATCGATACGGTCACTTTCAGGCGCTGGTTGTCCTCGTCCACCTCTTCGACCATGCCGTCGAAATCCTCGAACGGGCCGTCGTTGACCTTGACCTTTTCGCCCACCTCGAAGCTGATCATCAGCTTCGGTGCTTCTTCGCCTTCCTGAACGCGGTTCAGGATCTGGTTCACCTCGGCATCACGCATCGGCATCGGGCGGCCCTGCGGACCAAGAAAGCCAGTGACGCGGTTGATCGAGTTGATCAAGTGATAGCCCTGGTCGGACATTTCCATGTGCACCAGCACGTAGCCTGGCATGAAG
>NZ_JBYNDP010000226.1:0-3078 GCF_059783535.1 Tateyamaria sp.
CGTGTCGAAGGCGTTGTTGCGATCGAGAACCAGGTGACTGAAACGACCGATGTGGTTGCCCGCCTGAACCCGGCCGTTGAGCGTTTTCAGGCCCGCATGACCCAAGCCGTTGCGATGCTGCCACTGATGGCCGTGGCCGTTGTGGCATTTGTGCTTGTTCTGACCCTTGGCGTATTGTTGGCGCGCGCCCGCTACCCTTGGGATCGGATTGCGCCCAATGCCTTTATCGCCAACATCTACCGACAGGTGGTGCGCATCCTTTTCTTTGTCGCGGGTGTCGTGATCGCGCTGGATATTCTAGGTGCAACCGCGCTGCTGGGCACGATTTTGGGTGCTGCAGGTATCGTGGGTTTGGCCATCGGCTTTGCCGTCCGAGACACGGTCGAGAATTTCATCGCGTCGATCATGTTGTCGATCCGCCAGCCTTTTCGTCCCAATGACGTGGTTGAGATCGAAGGCGACACAGGCAAGGTCATTCGCCTGACCAGTCGGGCCACTATCCTGCTCAGCTTTGATGGCAACCACATTCGCATCCCCAATGCGACTGTTTTCAAAAGCCGGATTGTGAACTTCTCAACCAATCAAGAGCGGCGATTCAGCTTTGAAATTGGCGTGAGTTCGGATGCTGATCTGGCCGAGGTGCGGCGCATGGCCGAAGAAACCGTTGCGGAACTACCCTTCATCCTGTCCGAACCCGCCCCAATGTCCTGGATCGAGCGGATCGGGGATGGCGCGATTTTCCTGACTGTCACTGGCTGGATTGACCAAGAGGCAACATCGCTGGTCCGTGCCAAAGGCGAGGCCCTGCGCCTAGTGAAGGCACGGATCGAAGGCGCCGGCATCGAAGTGCCTGATACGACGTACCGGATTCGGCTGCTTGGCGGCGCACCATACGATAGCGAAGTGGTATCCTCGGAACGAGGCGCGCAAGCACCCGCGCCACCGGCAGTCCCCGAAGTCGAAGCGGCCGATGTCACCGACACGTCAGAGCCAGGGCTGGACAAGCTGGTGGATGCGGAACGCAATGACCCCGACGCCCCAGATTTGCTGACGGACGCCGCGCCCAAGGAATAGTCGGAATTTTGGCGTAAAGGGGCTTGCGCGCGCGGCACGCCCGCTCTAATTAGCGCGGCACGTTGGGATGTAGCTCAATTGGTAGAGCACCGGTTTTTGGTACCGTAGGTTGTAGGTTCGAGTCCTACCATCCCAGCCAACCACTTCCCTATTTTCACACGCCGAGCGTTTGCTGCGCAAATGTCGCGTGGTTTCGGATGGTTGGCAGACCGGGTTATCAGCAGAGACGCAGATAAGAGCACGAACCGGGCCGATTTCACGCGGTAGTCTCTGTTTGCGAGTCCTGCGGTACGAGTTTGGGATGTGGAACTTCAGAGCGCGGCGAACTGCTCGCGCTGTTCGGACCAGACAGCGGAGAACCGCGTCTTGATCAGATGATCCGTGGTGAGACCATCGGGCTGCTCACCGGAAGCGATGCGGTCCAGGATATCAGGCGCGAGCAATGCCAGGTTGGTCACATCCTGAACACGGCGTTTCGAGACGCCTGCGGAGTCGGCGATCTCTGAGAAGGTTTGCCCGCGATGACCATTGCCAACCAGCTACGCCCCTTCATAATTTTTTGCACCAGCGTTCTGTTGAACGCTGCCGGCGCCTCGCCCAGATGAAGTTTCAGTTCCACACCACGTCGACGCATCTGGAACGGAGCTTCGATTGTCAATTCCACCGGGTTGATCCGCTCTGGTGGGCTACCGAGATGGTCAGCCACCATTGACTTATCCAGCATCAGCGTCATGAAACCCTGTCGCAGATCGGCTCGTTCGATCAAATTCAATCGTTCCGTCACACGACCTTTTTCCTGAAGCCTTTTCGATGCGTCACACACTTCGGCTGCCGTCAAACCTTCGGTCATTGCCACCGCGGCACCCGGCCTGGTCAGGTGCCGCCCCACCAGTTCAGCCAGCAAACCTTCCACCTGTGCTGCAGGCAGCCGCCAGGCATCCGGATGTTTCCGGCTACGATCTTTGACCAGTCTACGGGATATGTAGTAGCGAAGGCGTTTGCCGTTCTTTCGGCTGTGGCTGGGTGTCAGACGATCGCCGGTTTCATCAAAGAGCTTGCCCGCCAGAGGTGATCTTGTTGCTTTTCGTCTGGAGCCGCGAGCAACCGCTGCCCCGCTCTGCAACATGTCCTGAAACTTGTCCCATACTGCCGAATCAATGATGGCTGGATGCTGTCCATCATATACCTTTTGTTTGTGTCGGCTTCGGCCTGCATACACCGGATTGCTCAGAATATGCTGGAGATGACCGCGATCGAATTGGGTACCGCCGGAGATCCGGTGGCCTGACCGTTCCCGGCGACGCGACCTGAGATCGAGTGTCTCAGCACATTCCTTCACCTTCCGGAGGGTGCGGTGTTTCAGATAGAGGTCATAAATTGTCCGGATCGTGATCGCCTCCGCCTCGTCGATCTTCAGCGTCCGTCCATCCGGCTGATACCCCATCGGAACATTGCCACCCATCCACATGCCCTTGCGTTTGGACGCGGCAATCTTGTCTCTGATACGCTCAGCTGTGACTTCACGCTCAAACTGAGCGAACGAAAGCAGCATGTTGAGCGTCAGGCATCCCATGCTGGTGGCCGTATTGAAGGATTGGGTAACCGAAACAAATGATGTCTCGGTCGCATCCAACCGATCAACCAGCTTGGCGAAGTCTGCAAGCGATCGCGTCAGGCGGTCGATCTTGTAAACCACGATCTGGTCGACGCGTTTCTCGTCAACCGATTGCACCAACCGTTGCAAGGCCGGGCGGTCCAGATGACCACCCGATATTCCACCATCGTCATAGCGGTCTGGTGGCAACTCCCAGCCTTCATGCTTCTGGCGCGCGATGTAAGCTTCACAAGCCTCGCGCTGGGCATCCAGGGAGTTGAAGTCCTGTTCCAGCCCCTCTTCTGAACTCTTGCGGGTGTAGATGGCGCAGCGGACCCGTCGCATCACTGCACCCCGAAAAAACGCGGCCCGGACCACCGGGCGCCGGTGATGTGCCGGGCAATGGCCGA
>NZ_JBYNDP010000099.1:0-13977 GCF_059783535.1 Tateyamaria sp.
GACAGGATGTCCTGCAGGCTGAGCACATCGCCCGACAGCTTGGTGATATTGTCCTGCGCCTTGTCGATTGCGGCGAGGCGTTCCTGCAATTGCGTCAGGCTGGTGGTGGTCTGCTTGGACGAGCCGTGCAGGGATTCCTTCATGCGTTCCTGCATCTCGGTCAGCGCGCGCTGGCTGCGCATCGCGTTGTCGGCAAGCCGTTCCTGCATCTGCTGCTGCACCGCGCTCAACCGTTGTTCGACGGTTTGTGCCAATTGCGCCTGCCCGTTGGTGGCCGTGTCAGACACGGTCTGGATCGACGCGCGCATGCCTTCCTGACCCTGCGCCAACCCCTGCACATGCTGGCCGAGATGGCCCATTTGCTGGGCGAGCGGCGCTGTGGCACGAGCAGACCGGCCCGCAGCCCGCAACGCCATGATCAGAAGGATCATGATCACCAGCAGGATGGCGGCCCCGATCAGGGCCATCATCACCAGCGGATCGCTGGTGTCCAATGTCGTATCTCCAATCTGGATCATGTGCGCCCAAACAGCCGTTCAATATCGGCCAGCTTCAACTCTACATATGTGGGCCGTCCGTGATTGCACTGGCCGGAATGCGGTGTCGCTTCCATTTCGCGCAGCAAGGCGTTCATTTCCTCGGCCCGCATGCGGCGGCCCGACCGGATCGACCCATGGCAGGCAACGCGAGACAGGATCGCCTCGACTTTTGCCTGAACGGATTGTGATGATCCGAGGTCCGCGAGTTCATCCAGGATGTCATGGATCATGGCCTTGGCATCGACTTCGCCAAGGATGGCGGGCGTTTCACGTACGGCGATTGCATCCCCACCAAAGGCTTCGATACCCAGGCCGAAGCGTGCCAAATCATCCGCAATTTCCAAGAGGCGCGCGCAGTCGCCGGATGACAGGCTCACGATTTCGGGGATCAGCAAGGCCTGCGCGGCAACGCCGTTGTCGGCCATCTGGGTCTTCAGCTTTTCATAGACCAGACGTTCATGGGCGGCGTGCTGGTCGACGATCACCATGCCGGTCGCGGTCTGTGCCACGATATAGTTCTCGTGCACTTGCCCGCGTGCGACGCCAAGGGGAAGGTCAGTTGGATCAGCCTCTGGCGTGGGCATTGGTGCAGGGTCGACCAACTGCGCGCTGTAATCCTGCGCCATCTCGGCAAAGCCGGTTTCGATGGGCGCGCGTGGCCCGAGGCTGGGCCGGTCCATCTGGTAGACGCGCGGCTCGGCCGGTTCCGGCCGCATGGCCCCGAGCGTTGCCCCTGCCACCGTGGTTGAGGCGCGATGCCCTGCATTTGCCAACGCGTGACGCAGGCCGGACACGATCAAACCGCGTGCGACGCCTGGATCACGGAACCGCACCTCGGACTTCGCCGGATGCACGTTGACGTCCACAAGCTGCGGATCGCAGTCGATGAACAAGGCGGCCGCCGGGTGCCGGTCGCGGCTCAGGAAATCGAAATAGGCCGCCCGCAACGCGCCGGTCAGCAGTTTGTCCTTCACAGGGCGCCCGTTCACATAGAGGAATTGGGTCACCGCCGCGCCGCGTGAGTAGGTCGGCAGGGCAGCATAACCTGTTAGATGCAGGCCTTCGCGTTCTGTATCAATTGGGATCGCGTTGTCGGTGAAATCCTGGCCGAGGGTGTCCCGCAAACGCCCCTTGAGTGCAGCCATGACATCACCGCTCTGCGCCTCGACCTTGAAGACGGTGCGTGGATTGCTCGACACATCACGCAGCTCGAACCGCACAAAGGGTTCGGCCATGGCGAGGCGCTTGATGACATCGGTGATCGCTTGCGCCTCGGCCCGGTCGGTACGCAGGAATTTCAGGCGCGCGGGCGTGGCGTAGAAGAGATCACGCAGAGTGATCACAGTGCCTGCATTCAGTGCTGCAGGTTTGACAGCGCTGGCGGTCCCACCGGCGACACTGATCTCGGCTGCACCCTCGCCCGGGACCCGGCTTGTGATACTCAGCCTGCCGACGGCGCCGAGGCTGGGCAGCGCCTCACCTCGGAAGCCAAAGGTATGGATATTGAGCAGGTCGCTGCCATCGATCTTGGATGTCGCATGGCGGCTGAGCGCCAGCGGCAGATCCTTGGCCGAGATACCGCAGCCATCGTCGGTTACCCGGATCAGTGTCTTGCCGCCGTCTGCAATGTCGACAGAGATCCGTTTGGCCCCGGCATCGATGGCGTTTTCGACCAGTTCCTTGACCGCTGAGGCTGGCCGTTCCACCACTTCACCCGCCGCGATACGGTTGATCGCTGCATCGTCCAATTGCCTTATTACGGGACGTATATTGGGGGTGTGGGTGTTCATGCCACAAAACTTAGCATGCGACCCCGCGATTCGACCATGGCCGTTTTGGCGGACGACACGTCCGCCTTACGAAAGGGGCTGAGCGCGCAGAATAGGCGGAGGAGACCTCCGCCTTACACGGTCAGATCCGTGCGAAACGTTGGGCAATCTTTGGAAGCAGGCCCTGGAAGCGCAATGGTGCGTCCGTGACGGCCAGGCAAATGCAATCTTCGTGGATATCCGCCACAGGCGTGTGATGCAGGTCACTGTCCGCGACCTCTACATCCCCGCGCGCGAAATAGTCATCTTCGTCCTGAAAGGCGCCTTGCAGAACCATTGTCATCTCGATCCCGTGGTGACCATGATCGGGCATGGCTGCGCCAGCGGGTATGTAGAGAAGACGCGCCGACGCGTCCTTGGACGTCGGCAGGATGGCTTGTTTTACACCCATGCCGACCGCACGCCATTTAATGCTGTCGATGCCGCCGCCGACATAGTCTTGCAACGGCTTTGGCAACACCATGTCTTTCGGATGTCGGGTACGTATTTCGTCCGGCGCACCACCAGCGATCAGTGCCATCGTGGCTTCGAAGCTGCCAGGTCTCAGTGACACGTCATTTCCGGGGGCCTGTTCCAGAACAGCCCCACCGACCGCGTCGTAGCTTTCGACCCGGGCGCGGCATTCATCGCAAAGCGATACATGCGTCGCAACCATCAGGTTGAATGCTTCTGGCAGCGTCCCGGCTGCATAGCCCATCAGGATCTCGTCCGTCAGGTGATGTGTGATCTTTTGTTCCATATCCGTCACTTCATCGCATGGCGTAGTCTTTCCAACGCCAACCTAATCCTCGATTTGATCGTGCCCAGGGGCAGACCGGTTTGAGCGGCGATTTCACTGTGGGACAGGTCCCCGAAATACGCCTTCTGTATCAACTCTCGTTGGGCTGTCGGCAATTCCGCGATTGCCTGACCCAACTGTTCACTTTCCTGCTGCAGGGCCATGACATCGGCCTGGTCAGGTTCTTCTTCGGGTCCCCAACCCAGATCTTCGGGTTCGGGGCGGCGCTGCTTTCGCAGCACGTCAATCTTTCGGTTCCGCGCGATGGTGAAGATCCAGGTCGCCACCGATGCCCGCGCGGGGTCAAACATGTGCGCTTTGTGCCAGCAGGTCGCCATGACCTCTTGCGCGCATTCTTCTGCAAGCGACGCATCCGCGCCCGACTTCATAAGGAACCCTTTGACCCGCGGGGCAAAGTGGGCAAACAGCGCAGCAAAGGCCGCCTGATCCCTATCGTCACGAATCCGGACCATGTGGTCGACCCACTGCATCCGTTTTCTGTCGCTCTCTTGCATGAGTGCCGGTCCCGTCACCGCCCTCGGAAAACCTCCGACGACGGACTGCGCATCTGTTTCAGACGTGTCTAAACCCGCAAACATATCCCGTCTACGCGACAGAAGGCGCGTCGGATCAAAAATAAATGTCTGGTTTTTCTACATCCGTTTGCGTCATCCCTCCGTAAACCAATCAAACCTTGGGACGTACGGGACAAGAACGACTTATGCCATTTGAACACGCCATGACCGCACCGAAACGCATTGCCGTGATTGGAGGCGGGATTTCAGGGATGGGGGCAGCACATACGCTGGCGTCCGATCACAACGTGACCCTGTTCGAGGCAGAGCCCCGTCTGGGCGGCCATGCACGTACAATCATGGCTGGTAAGCGGGGTGATCAGCCTGTCGACACAGGTTTTCTGGTTTTCAACTATGCGAACTATCCGAACATGGCGCGATTGTTTGATGAACTGGATGTGCCGGTTGTCAAATCCAACATGAGCTTCGGCGCATCTATCGACGGTGGTCGGCTTGAATATGGCTTGGCCAGCCTAGATGCAGTGTTCGCGCAGCGGCGTAATGCGCTGAACCCTAAGTTCCTCGGCATGTTCCGCGATATCCTGCGCTTCAACAAGAATGCTTTGCGGGTCGCGAACGAGGATCGAACACGCACCATTGCCCAGTTCCTTGACGTCATGGGAACCGGGGATTGGTTTCGCGATTACTACTTGTTGCCACTTAGCGGTGCGATCTGGTCCACACCGGTAGAAAAGATCATGGATTTCCCGGCCCATGCGATGATCCAGTTTTTTGAAAACCATGCGCTGCTGCATCATACCGGCCAGCACCAATGGTACACTGTCAACGGTGGATCGGTCGAGTATGTGCGTCGCATCGAAGCTGCCATGCTGGGCAATGGTGTCGACATCCGGCTTGGCGCCCCTGTTCAATCCGTGCGCCGCACAGCAGGTGGCGCGCAGGTCAAGGCCTGGGGTGGCGAGTGGGAGATGTTCGACGAAGTAGTGTTTGCCACCCATTCCGATGACAGCCTCTCGCTATTGGCTGATCCAACGGCTGAGGAGAAGGCGAGCCTTGGGGCGGTCAAGTATCAGCCCAATGACGTTGTGCTGCACTGCGATGCGGCGATCATGCCTGAAAATCCACAGGTCTGGTCCAGCTGGGTCTATACTGAGGACAAGAACGCCACATCGGATCGCATCGATCTGACGTATTGGATCAACTCGCTGCAATCCATTCCCATGGACGACATGCACTTCGTGACGCTCAACACCAAGCGTACGATCCGCGACGAGTTGATTTACGATCAGACCGTTTTGCGCCACCCGGTCTATGATCTGGCGGCACTTGCCGCACAGGAGCAGGTGCGGGCGATGAACGGGGCCAACAATACGTGGTACTGCGGCGCCTGGATGCGCCACGGGTTCCATGAGGACGGACTGACCGCCGGTCTGGATGTGGCCGGCGCTTTGCTGCGCGCGCCGCAGATGCAGGTGGCTGCGGAATGACGGCCACTGTCGATCATATCGCAGGCGTGACCTTTCATGGGCGCAAGGGGGGTATTGAAAATGCCTTCCGCTATAGTGTGGACTACATGCTGCTGGATGCCGAGGCTGAGCTGCGGGTGCCCCGCCTGTTCGGGCGCAATCGGCGTGGACTCATGGCGCTTGATGACAAGGATCACGGTGGCGCGCCTCAGGCCGGACGGGGTGCGCCCTGGGTGCGCGAGGTGCTGCAGGCCCATCAGGTCACAGGTGTGACTAAGATCGAGCTTTTGGCGCAGCCCAAGGTGTTGGGCCACGTGTTCAACCCGGTCAGTTTCTGGCTGTGTCGTCGCGAAGACGATCATATGATCGCCGTCATTGCCGAGGTGACAAACACTTTCGGCGACCGGCATAGTTACCTCATGAACCATGCCGACCTGCGTCCCATTGCGCCCGAGGATCGCCTACGCGCCAGCAAGATTTTCCATGTTTCGCCCTTCCAACCCATCGAAGGCGGGTACGAGTTTCGTTTTGATATTCGGGACGACCGGATTGGGGTCTGGATCGACTATTCCCGAGACGGTGAGGGCGGGCTGATTGCCACACTCACGGGACGTCGCTGTGCCCTCACCAACCGTGCAATTTTGCGCGCTGCCCTGCGCCGTCCGTTCGGATCGCGCCGCGTGTTGGCCCTGATCCACTGGCAGGCGCTGAAGCTGTGGTGGAAGCGCGCAACCTATCGCGCCCGTCCGGTACCGCCGTCCGAGGAGGTGTCACGGTGAGCAATGCGCAGCCTCAACGACTTCCGGCATACGCGGTTTTTGCTGCTTTGCTGAGTGCGGCCGGGCTGCCGATCTATATTCACGCGCCCAAGTTCTATGTGGACGAATACGGTGTGTCGCTGGCGGCGCTGGGCGCCGTGTTGTTCGGGTTGCGTTTGCTGGACGTGGTTCAGGACCCGTTGTTCGGAAGGTTGTCCGAGGCATTGCGGTCCCGGCGCGGTGTCGCCGTGCTGATCGGGTGCACCGTCATGGCGCTGTCGATGTTGGGCCTTTTTGCCGTACCGCCACTTCTGCCGCCGCTACTCTGGTTCGCGCTAATGCTGACCGGTGTTTTTTCGGCCTTCAGTTTCCTGACCATCAATTTCTACGCCCAAGGTGTGGTCAAGGCGGACCGCTTGCCTGGGCAAGGCCACTTGATGCTTGCGCGCTGGCGCGAAACTGGCGCGCTGCTGGGCGTTTGCGTAGCGGCCATAATGCCGGTCATGCTGGGTGGGTTCATAGGCGCTCCCTTTGCTGGCTTTGCCGTTGGGTTCGCCGTGCTGGCTCTGGCGGCCATCGTGATGATGCGCGGCGAATGGGCGAGTGATGGCTTGCCTCCATCGGTAGGCTTCAAGGCTGTCCTGGGCGATGCGCTGGCACGGAAGTTGCTCTTGATCGCTTTGGTCAACGCCGCCCCTGTTGCGGTCAGTTCCACACTTTTCCTGTTTTTTGTCGAAAGCCGGTTGGACGCGCCAGGGTTCGAAGGGCCGTTGTTGCTGCTGTTCTTTCTATGTGCCGCCATCGCCGCGCCCATCTGGGGCCGTCTGGCCGAGCGTTTTGGGCCGAAGCCGGTTTTGCTGAGCGCGATGGTGTTGGCCATTCTTGCCTTCGGGTGGGCGGTCACTTTGGGATCCGGTGACTGGATTGCTTTCGCGATCATCTGTGCGCTGTCGGGGGCTACGCTGGGTGCGGATCTGACTGTGCTGCCAGCCGTGTTTGCCACGCGCATGGCCCGCATCAGCCCTTCAGCTGCCGAAGGGTTTGGCCTTTGGTCCTTTGTTTCGAAATTCACCCTGGCATTTGCTGCCGTCACCCTGCTGCCCGCGCTTGAGCGGGCCGGGTTTGACAGCGCAGCGGCCACTCACCCGCCCGAAGCTCTGACGCTTCTCACGCTGCTATACGCGGCTGTGCCTTGTGGCCTCAAGGTCGTAGCGATCGCGTTGCTCGCTACGACTGACCTGAAGGAGACCTGACATGGACGCTTTGATCTTCGCGCTTTTGGGCGCTGTGGTCGTGGTAATGTGCGGCTGGACCCGATCCCGCTATGCCGACTTTCTAGCCCAAAGTCCCGATGATTATGCCAACGGTAACGGGCCTCAATTTGATGTCCGAACGCATCTTAACGGACCCATCATTTGCGAAGGCGTGATTTTTGGCCCCACAGGGCGCGTGTCATCCCGATTTGTTGGTGAATTTGATTGCAAGTGGGAAGGCAACTCGGGCGTGATGGACGAAGTGTTCACGTATGATGACGGATCGACCCAGACCCGCGCCTGGCGACTGACCATCGGCAATGACGGCAATATCGTAGCACGCGCAGACGACGTCGTGGGCGATGGCACAGGGCAGCAGACGGGCAGCTCTGTCCAGCTGAAATACAAGTTCCGCCTGCCGGATGAATCAGGCGGGCATGTGCTGGATACCGTCGATTGGATGTACCTCGCGCCCAACGGCACCATCGTGAATCGGTCTCAGTTCCGAAAATATGGGATCAAGGTGGCCGAGTTGGTGGCGACCATGCGCCCTGCCAATCAAGAGATGAAAGAAGCAGCATGAACGACATGTCCCTCAGTGGCAAACGCTACTGGCTGGTGGGTGCAGGCGACGGTTTGGGCCGCGCGCTGGCCCATTGCATGAGCCGCGCTGGGGTCGAAGTGATCGTGTCGTCCCGTGGTGAAGACAAGTTGAAGGAACTGGTCGAGGAGCTGCCCGGTAAGTCGTCATATCAGGCAGTCGACATTGCCGATGATGATAGCGTCAAAAAGGCAGCGGAGGCTGTGGGAGAGATCGACGGGCTGGTGCTTTTGGCGGGCGTCTATTGGCCCTTTTCGGCCAAGGAATGGAACGCCGAACAGGCGGTTGCGATGGCGGATGTGAACTTTACCGGCTTCATGCGGGTACTGGGACAGGTGGTACCAAGTTTCGTGAAAAGGGACGCAGGCCACATTGTCATCACGTCATCTTTGACCGGTTTTCGTGGGTTGCCAGGATCGATTGGCTATACCGCGTCAAAGGCGGCGACGATGTCTCTCGCTGAATGCATGTATGCTGACCTGCGCGGCACGGGGGTGCGTGTTCAGGTGGCCAACCCCGGTTTTATCAAGACACAGCTAACTGACAAGAACGATTTTAACATGCCGTTCATCATGGAGCCCGAGGCCGCCGCACGCGAGATGTTCGAGCTTATGCTGACGGACAATTTCAAGAAGAGCTTTCCGACCTTCTTTTCCTTGCTGTTCCGCGGCTCACAGTTTTTGCCAGACTGGCTGTACTATCGGATTTTTTCCTAACACCGGGCACGTAGCATCAAACGTCAGATCGCTTCGGCTCTTCAGCCAGATCGTTGATCCATGCAAAGAATTGCAGGTGCAGCCCAAGGTGGCAAAACCACCATTTCATTTTTAGCTGTCAAACGATGCGCTGGTCGATTTCAGACGGATTGTCAGTCTCCACATGCCAGAATTCCCGCGCCGGCTCCGGCAGGTTTGAAAGGACGCGCTCAAGCTCTCTGTGATTAGTGCAACGCCAGACCGCCCAGGCCGTTGCTTCGATTGCGTTTTCCGGCGTCAAATTATGATGACGCCGCAAAGCAATGACTTCCGCGGTCAAGACATCGCGCTCCGCGAATGGAACAGGTGGTGTCGTAACATCCCAGTTGTGCACGAACATGGCGCGCAAAACTGACGGAAGTACACTGGCAAAGTCCAAGCCCTGCTGGGCAGTCAATCGACGTCTGAACGTTTGAAAAACGCCGTCGACCGCGGTGTAAGCGTTGTTGTCAGACGCGAGGTTCATCTTGTCTTTGACATCTTCGAGAAATGCGCGCCATTCCCTTGTTGCGTGCCTGTACGTCCAGGGCATTGGCATGAAAATGATCCTTGCGCGCTATCATTCAACGCTCAACATCATCGCGCCTTCTGCAGCTACTGTCGAGATTCGGGGTGTTCGCACTCTCCAATTTGGGCGCGGTGTTTCGCCTGTCACCGATGTCGGGTCTGTGTTACCCTCTGCCCCGTACCCCTCCGCGTTAGCTGATCGCTCGTTCGTAGGGGAAATTGGCAATGTCAGTATACTTGCCGAACTACCAATTGATACGGATCAAGGCGGCAGGTTTGCGGACTGAGCAGGATGAGCTCAGGAGGTTTGAACCATGAATCTTGAGATTGAACGCGCCATCATCGCACAAGTGGTCCTGATGGGCCGCGATGTGGAACGTGCGGAAGGTGAACTGCGCGGCCTGATTGATCGTCTGGACACGGATGAGCAAGCTGAGCTCGTGGCAGTCATGTGGATTGGGCGAGGCGCGTTCGAGCCTGATGATTGGGCAGAAGCCGTTGCCACCGCCGAGGCCGAGGCGACAACGCCCTGTGTCGACTACCTGCTGGGCACGCCGCACTTTCCAGACCATCTGGAGGCTGGGATGGAAGCACTGGGCTTGCCATTGGGCGAAGATGAGGAATCGCTGCTGGGTAGGTAAGCCGTATGGCAGGCGGGTCTGTTTGGTGTGAGGCGCTGCGCCTTTGTCAGCGCCCCGTTGCCGTGTCGAATGTTGCTTTGGCACGCCCCCATACGCCCGCTTCGAGTGTGCCAAGTGAGAGTAGACTTGGCAGCAATTGATCCGCGTAGTCCTCACTGCTTTCCACCGGCAGCATCGATGGAAGGTTGTCGATTGCGGTCACGTCAAGCGGTGGTGCGTCGTGAACGCGCAGCGCGGGTGCGGCCCAAGTCGTCGTATGGTCGTAGACTTTGATCGGAGAAAAGTCGCTGTCCGGGTCGCAGGCAATGTCCCCGATTACGCTGAGCTTGCGCGCGGCGTGCGGTGTCCCCGCGGGGACAAAAACGGGTGTGCCTGGGCGTGCAAGTATGCAGTTGAAGAAGATGTCATGTGCGAGCACCTCGGGAAAAGGACCGCCATGTGCGGTTTCGGCCATGTCCCAGCGGGTCGTGGGTACGCCCATGACCGTGCACAGGTCCGCTGCGCCGGTACCGACGCGACCCAAGGCGCCAATGATCAGTGCGGTGGGGCGGTGCGTGCCAGTGGTGACCAGATCAGACTGCAATTCGGCCAGAAGGTGGTTTGAGCTTGGGTAGGGTTTGACCGGTCCCGCCAACTGGCCCTTTTGTTGTGCGACCCAGCACTTGAGCGCAACTGCAGCACCTGCATAACCTGCCCAATATCCGAAAGCGGCGACGCGTTTTCCAGCCTCGTCCACGAGGTACTCAAGGTCGTAGAGAGTGCCGCCACCCGCCTTGAACCGTTGTAGTAGGATTTGGCCTGCGGGCTGTCCCTTGTAGGCATGACCGAACATGATGTGCTTGTGCGGCAGAGGTGTGCCATCATCAGCCAACTCCTTGAGGCCAAAGACGATCGCATCTGCGGGCGCTGTGGGCCATGTATTCCCGGCCGCGATAGTGGCACCGACATTGGCGTAGCGGTCGGTTGGGATGCAGCGGGTTTGGCTGTCCTCAACGGTGACGGTGATACCTGCAGCTATCAGCTTGGCCGCACCTTCGGGGGTCAGTCCAACCCGATCTTCATTCTCTCGTTGTTCAGCCCGAACCCAAAGATGTGTCATCGCATCATGCCCTTGGCATGGATGGTTTTAACGCTGTCGCGTGCGGCCATCGCGTCTATGAACGCGCGGATTTTCGGGAAAGGCGCGAGGTCAACATCGTCACCTGGCAGCCATGAGCACACCATGAACAGGTAAGCGTCCGCAATTGTGACCTGGTCGCCAAGTATGAACGGACCCGTGAGGCACTCGTCTTCGACAAACTGGGCGGAGGCCGTCATCGTTTCTGGCACTTTTGCCGTCATATCCTGCCAGCTGGATTCATGATCGGCCCAGCGGTGGCCGCGCATCTTGTGGGCGTGGTTCACATGCATGGTTGAGGCAAGGTAGTACATCACGCTGCGCGCTTTCGCCGCGTCGATGGGATTTGCCGGCAAAAGGACAGGGGCTTGGGCCGCAATATAGTCGAGGATCGCACCTGTTTCCGTCAGTACCGTACCGTCTACTTCAAGGGCTGGAACACGCCCCTTCGGATTGACCTTGGCATAGTCGGGCGATTGTTGATCACCGGCGGCAAAGTCGAGTTGGTGGGTGTCATAGGCAAGCCCCGCCTCTTCCAGTGCGATGGCGACGGCAATCGATATGGTGCCGGTTGCGTAGTAGAGTTTCATGAGCGGTTCCTCGGAGCTGGTGCGTTAGACATGCGTTTGCGCATGATGGCGATCGGGGTGTTCGAGGTGTGGCACGGCGTTGAACATGACGGGCGACCATGCGCCGCCGATGGGGTGCAACCGGTGCATCGAGGTGTTCATGATCGCGAGGGCAACGTTTGCCATGGCCGAAACCTCAAGCCCCAGATGCAGCCGCATCGTCATGGCGATCAGCCCCCCGGACGTAACAACGAGTGCTGGTCCGTCGCCCTCGCCAATCTCGGTCAAGGCATCCTTGATCCGCGTCTCAAAGTCGGAAAACCGTTCCGGTACATTTTCAAGCTTATCGTTCTGCCAGTGGGAAAGAACCTTGGGAAAGTGGTGCACGAATTCAGAGGGTGCTGCCGGGATGGGAATGCCGTGTTCGGCTTCCAGCGCTTGCGCCATCGTGAAGTATTCCAGCTCGTTCAGGCGTGGATCTTCAGTGGCTTTCATCCCCGTGTCCATTCCGTTCGCGGTCTCGCGATGCCGCCGCAACGTGCCGGTGTAGAGCCTTGTATGGTGCTGATGCGTGGCACGCATATGATCGCCCAGCCACGCCGCCTGTTGGTGGCCGAGGTCAGACAGCTGGTCGTAGCTGGCCTCGTCCTTGGCGTGGGTGTTGGCTTGGCCGTGGCGGATCAGGGTAATGTGGGACATGTGTGCCTGTTGAGTATTTCACTTCGTTCTAGGTGAGCGATGCGTATGTGGAAAGTGTGGGAGCCTCCGGCGGCGGTATATTTTGCGAAATGAAGAGGGATTAAGCGCGTTTGAGGCGTCCTACGAAGGCGGGCAGCAAGATGGTCAGGAACAACAGGCGGGAGACGTGCGCGGCGGCAACGAAGCCCGGATTTGCACCCAGCACGACACCCATGGCAATCATCGTTTCCAACCCACCGGGGGCAAAGGCGATAAGCACGTGTGTCGGGTCGAAACCGAGCGCGTAGGCCACAGGCAATGCGGCGGCCAGAGCCATGAGGACCGTTAGTGTTGTGATGGTGAGCCCGGCCAGCAGAGACGTTGCCAACGCCCTTCGCGTGATGCCGTTGAATCGGGCGCCGATCAGGGTGCCCACAGTCATCAGCCCCAGATAGCTGAGCCATGGGGCCATGACGCCCGGTGTCACCTCTGCCGCATGGCCGAGGCTGGAGGCGATCATGCCGCCGATCAGGAGGGGTGCAGGCAGGCCGGTCTTGTCAAGAATGAACCCGAGGGTAAGGCCAGCGGCCAACAGTATGACAAGGTGCAACCAAGCCATAGGTGGACCGGGTGGCAACACTTGTCCGGTCATTTCATAGCCGAAAGCGAGTGCTATGGCAGGGACTGTGAGCGTGAGAGCAAGCAGCCGAACTGATTGGATCACGACGATGCGCGTGGTGTCGAGGTTCAGCCCTGTCGACAACCCGACGACAAAACTCAGATGCCCGGGGGCGGATGCAAGGTAAGCGCTGCTGCGGTCCAGCCCAAAGCCATGTTGTAGTAACCGTCCGCAGAGCCAGAGTGTCGCCCAAAGCATCAGTCCAAGTACGGCGAAGGCCAGCGGCCAGCGCAGCATGGCATCTGTGGCATTGCTGTCCACACCACTACCAATGCTGACGCCGACCAGCAGGAAGACAAGGTTGCGCACGGTGTCGTCGATGCCCGTCCGCAGTCCGGCGAGAGCGGCAAGGCTGACGACAAGCGCGGGGCCTGTCAGTACAGCGATGGGCGCGCCGAGCCATTCTGCCAGCGCGGCACCCATCCAGCCGACGATCAGGGTTTGGATTGTAACGCGCAAGCTGTCGGGAGACGGTCTGGAAAGCATGCGCAATCGCTACCCGTGTTGCCGGGGATGGGCAATGGTTGCGGATCGGAAACCTGCGTGGCGCAAAACCGGGGCTTGGTGTCGGGAATGGGAGTCCTATGCGCCTTACTTGAGCGCTACATAAGATCTGACGGCAGGGAGATGTGCGCGATGACGGACAAGGTGACATTCACACTGGATGGGCAGGAAGTGCAGGCTGAGGCTGGCATGACCATTTGGGAAGTGGCCAATGGTCGTGATCTGGTCATCCCGCATCTGTGTCACAAGCCTGCGCCCGGCTATCGTCCGGATGGGAACTGTCGTGCCTGTATGGTTGAGATCGAGGGTGAGCGGGTGCTTGCCGCCTCGTGCATTCGCGAGCCGTCCGAGGGGATGGTGGTGACCACCAATTCGGCGCGGGCCGAGTCAGCGCGCAAGATGGTGGTTGAGATGCTTGTGGCCGACCAGCCCGAGCGTGATGTGGCGCATGACAAGTCGGCGCATCTTTGGGACATGGCCGAGATGAATGGCGTGTCCGAAAGCCGCTTTCCAAGGTTGGAAGAAGGGCGCATTCCACTGCTTGACGACAGTCACGTGGCGATGTCGGTGAACCTGGATGCCTGCATTCAATGCGGCCTTTGTGTCCGGGCCTGCCGTGAGATTCAGGTGAATGACGTGATCGGCATGGCAGGGCGTGGGCATGATGCTTATCCGACCTTCGACTTTGCCGATCCGATGGGCGAGTCGACCTGCGTGGCCTGCGGTGAGTGTGTGCAAGCTTGCCCGACCGGCGCGCTGATGCCGTC
>NZ_JBYNDP010000100.1:0-13836 GCF_059783535.1 Tateyamaria sp.
TGTCGGCTCTGCTCGGCCGTATCCCCTCGGCGGTGGGCTACCAGCCAACGCTGGCGACAGACATGGGTGCGATGCAGGAACGGATCACCTCGACCAAGTCGGGTTCGATCACCTCGATCCAGGCCGTGTATGTGCCTGCGGACGACCTGACCGACCCCGCACCGGCCACGACCTTTGCCCACCTCGACGCCACGACCGTGCTGTCGCGTGCAATCTCGGAACTGGGCATCTATCCGGCGGTGGACCCGCTCGACAGCTCGTCGCGTCTCTTGGACCCGGCGGTTGTGGGCGAAGAGCACTATGGGGTTGCCCGTGACGTGCAGGGGATCCTTCAGCGCTATAAGTCGCTGCAGGACATCATTGCGATCCTCGGGATGGACGAACTGTCGGAAGAGGACAAGCTGACCGTGGCGCGCGCGCGCAAGATCCAGCGTTTCCTCAGCCAGCCCTTCGACGTGGCCAAGGTATTCACCGGCTCGGACGGTGTTCAGGTGCCGCTGGAAGACACGATTGCCTCGTTCAAGGCCGTTGTGGCCGGCGAGTACGACCACCTGCCCGAAGGCGCCTTCTACATGGTTGGCGGCATCGACGAGGTGATCGCCAAAGCCGAGAAGATGGCCGCCGACGCTGCCTAATCGTAAGGCGGGCTTGGAGCCTGCCCTACATTTCAATCTCCGGGCGTAGGGCGGGGTTCACCCCGCCGCCCCAAAGAGGAGAAAACGATGCAATTTGATTTGGTATCGCCCGAGCGCAGTCTTGCATCCATGGATGCGACAGCCGTGCAGATTCCAGGTGCCGATGGCGACATGACCGTGATGGCCGACCACGCCCCGACGATTACGACCCTGCGCCCCGGTGTGCTGAAGGTCGATGCGGGCAGTGACACCCATGAATACGTCGTGACCGGAGGCTTTGCCGAGATCGGCGCGCAAGGCGTGTCCGTTCTGGCCGAACGTGCGGTTGCGAAGGGTGACATGACCCAGGACCAGCTGGATGCGATGTTTGACGAAGTTCAGGATGCCTACAACCGTGCCAAGGATGCGGGACAGGGCGACACCGGTCCCGTTGACGATGCTGCCAAGCTGCTGGCAGACATGGCGGCCATGGGATCCGAAATCGGACTGAGCCCCAAGCAGGCCAGCCTGTAACACTCCATCAAGAAATATGTGAAAGGCCTCGTATGTAGCGGGGCCTTTTGCGATTTTGGGGCCTTAAATTGATGGCCTGACGTGTTACCACACCAACGTCCAATAGAACGATCCGATGAAACGACTCCGCAACCACCTGATAGGTATTGACCAAGGCGACACTGTCCTTTTCTCGGATTTCGAGGACGGGGGCGAAATGTGGACAGGCCGCGGCCAGCGCGAGCGTCGCCGCCGGGTAAGCTTTTCCGAACCGTTCCGGACAGAACCGTCGGTACACGTCTCCATCTCCATGTGGGACGTTGACACAGCGTCCGCCCTGCGCGCTGATGCCATGGCCGAAACCATCACAAAGGAAGGCTTTGATCTCGTGTTTCGCACTTGGGGCGACACGCGCGTGGCGCGCGTGCGGCTAGCATGGATTGCCATGGGCGAGCTGCGGCAGGCGGATGATTGGGATCTGTACTAGGGCCGGGGGTAAGGTGAGCGGTGTGCTCGAACATCGCGATGGCCCTTTTTAAGGACAAGCCCGACTTCACTTTGGGCAGTTAAGATCGGGATCCCAGGACAAAGTGGCGGTCACCCTGCAAGTCACGTCAACCGGCAGAAAATATCATCTGAACCATAAAATTCACACCAGAAGCTCAAAGCAATCCTTGCCCTCATTCCCGCACCTGGAGCGCCTTCTCGATCTTCTCCAGCCGGGCAATCATCTCTTCGCGGTACTGGTCCGTCGCTGCAATTTCTTCTTCGGAATAAGCCGTCTGCATCGAGTTTACGATCAGACCTACCAGCAGATTTACCACTGCGAAGGACGTCACGAGAATGAATGGCACGAAGAACATCCATGCATATGGGTAGAACTCCATCACGGGGCGCACGATGCCCATGGACCAGCTTTCCAGGGTCATGATTTGGAATAGGGTATATCCAGATCGCCCAAGATCACCGAACCATTCGGGGAATGCTTCTCCAAAAAGCGTCGTTGCCATGACAGAGCCGATGTAGAACATCATCGCCATCAGCACGAAGACCGAAGCCATACCGGGCAGAGCGCTGAACAAGCCTTCGACCACGCGACGTAAGCTGGGGGCCACGGACAGCACCCGAAAGAGCCGCAGGATGCGAAGCGCTCGGAGCACCGATAGCCCACTTGAACCCGGGATAAGCGACGACCCGATGATGATAAGGTCGAAGATGTTCCAACTCTTCCGAAAAAAGTCAGCGCCTCTGGCAAAGAGCTTCGTCGCGATTTCGACGACAAAAACCGTGAGACAAAGGGTGTCGAGTATGGGGAACAGCGGCCCCGCCACTGCTACCAGCGGTGAAATGGTCTGCAGGCCTGCGACCACCGCGTTGAACAGGATGACCCCGAGGATGAAGTTGTCAATCAGGGTGCTGTCAAGGATCGCTTGGGTACGCGTGCGTAGGGGCACGATGACTCCGGTTTGGGTCCAGTCAGTTTTTGCATTCATGAACCCAAATTTGCTTCTGATTTCGTGTTTCATTCTTATGCCTTTGTGGAACCGTGAACCTAGCCACGACCAGATGCGCGTTACCGAGCACATTTGATCGCCATATGATCAGTAGGTGCCTGTGTTCAGCGATTGGGTTCACATATCCGGGAGAGTTTCGCGGATTAAGCCTTGCGAGGCGTGCATGCTCAGCGGTTCCCCTGTGCGGACAAACTGGTTCTTGCAAGAATGCAGAAGTCCAACATGCAAGTTCATTGGACGAGGTTAAAAATCAACGGTTGGCAACAGATTCATGCACAGACAGAAGGGGCAAACCCGCGCTGTGGCCCTTTGAGCTCAAACCCGATCCTGAGATGGGTGCATGCCTTTACAAGCGTGAGGTCAACAGGAGGACGGCGAGGCGTGTGTATCAGCCTCTCGTCAACACCTGTGTTCCCCCCCGCAACAAAGTTTCCAAGCGCCCACTTCAGCGGTTTCCAGATGTTTGGTGAGCCAAAAAGTAGGACCGGCCGCTGTTGGGCGGGCCGGTCCGAAGAAAACTAAAAGTACTCGTTAAATAGCTTGGTGAAATGCCGTCACACTATTCGTTTATGAAGCGTGGCGCGCGACGCTCAGACCGGACACATCTTCGATGAAGGTGACAATGCGTGACTTGATCTTATCGTCTTCAATAGCTGCTAGTGCGGTCATAACATCAAGCCCGCGGTCCCGTCGTGGTGCAGCTGTGTTGCCTGCGTCCGCCAATCCTTCAAAGAAGTACGATGTGGGAACCTCAAGGATGTGCGAAAGCTCGAACAGGCGGCTCGCCGCGATCCGGTTTGAACCAATCTCGTATTTCTGCACTTGCTGAAAGGACAGGTCCAAGCGTTTTGCAACGTCCGTTTGGGACATACGGCGCAGCTTGCGCATCTGTTTCAATCGTTTGCCGACGTGAACATCAATGGGGTGTGACATAACTGGTTACCTTTCTTTACTGTGCCAATTATTTGGCCCAACACACGCATGGGTTCAATTCATTAAAATTTTACCT
The DNA here is from genome assembly GCF_059783535.1 of Tateyamaria sp. NCBI lineage: Bacteria > Pseudomonadati > Pseudomonadota > Alphaproteobacteria > Rhodobacterales > Roseobacteraceae > Tateyamaria > Tateyamaria sp. Next base: position 3,651 of record NZ_JBYNDP010000100.1, read on the forward strand.
CAACCTATACCCAGGCTTTACATTGATGTATTACTGATCACCCATCGAGCTTTGATGTTTCAACTGATTGATTTTCATTAAGAAAGTGGAATCAGCGGCCGCTCGCAAAATCGATATTCTTTATCAAACGCAAACAAAATGCGAAAATGGACTCAATCCCCGCACCCCATTACTCACCTTATCGTAGTACACTCGCAAGAAACCGGCGCGTCCGTTCGCGCTCGGGGGCAGAGAAGATTCGGTCCGGCACACCTTCTTCGGCTACCACGCCCTGATCCATGAACACAACCCGGTCGGCGACTTCTCGGGCAAAGGCCATCTCGTGCGTGGCCAGCACCATCGTCATGCCATCATCCCGCAACTGTCTCAGCACGTCCAGAACCTCACCTACTAACTCAGGATCAAGGGCCGAGGTGATCTCGTCCAGCAGCATCGTCCGCGGGCGCATCGCCAGCGCCCGGATCACCGCAACGCGCTGCTGCTGCCCGCCAGATAGCTGGTCGGGGTACTTCTTCATGTGATCGGCTAGCCCGAACCGGGCAAACAACGCCTCGATCCGCTCCCGCGCATCCTCGCCCAGCACGCGGCGGGGCGCGAGGGCAACGTTGTCATAGGCGGTCATGTGCGGGAACAGGTTGAAGCTCTGGAACACGATCCCGATACGTTGGCGGATGGGCGTCAGGTCAAAGCCAGGCTCGGCGATATCGACTCCGTCCAGCCGCACCTCGCCATCATCCACAGGCTCCAACCCGTTCATGCAGCGCAAGAGCGTGGACTTGCCGGAGCCGGACGCCCCAATCAGGCACACCATCTCGCCCGGCGCAATGTCCATGTCGATGCCCCGAAGCACCTGAACGTCGTCAAAGCTCTTGGTCACGCCGAGCAGGCTGAGTCTAGGATCGGGCATCGCGGTCCCTGTTCATCAGATAGTCGGCATAGCGCGTGGCGGGCACGGTGACACACAGGAAGATGACGGCGGCCGCCACATAGGGCGTGAAGTTGGCCAGCAACGACTTGAAGATGCCCGCCTGTCGCAGGATTTCCACGGGGCCGATGAAGGACAGAAGGGCCACGTCCTTTTGCAACGCCACCAGCATGTTCATATTGGCGGGCACCACGCGGCGGATGGCTTGGGGCAGGATGACATAGCGCATCGTGTCCCGCTCGCTCAGCCCAAGGCAAATGGCGGCGTTGCGCTGGCTGGCGTGGATGCTTTCGATGCCGGATCGCAGAACCTCGGCGATGTAAGCCGAATAGGTCAGCACCAGCGCAACCGTGCCCCAGATGTAGGGGGAGTTCCACGGACGGGCGAGGCCCAGACCGGGGATGCCAAAGCCTACCAGATAGACCAGCAGGACAACGGGGATACCACGAAACAGATCGACATAGACCGCACCGAAGATGCGTAGGGGAAACAGGGCCGGGTTAGTGTTTCCCCGCGCCAATGCGATGGCAAGGCCAAGTCCAAAGATCAGCGGCACCGACCAGGCGAAAATGGCCACATCCAGCAAAAATGCGCGCAGCAGGTCGGGAAAGACCCGGACAAACACTTCACCATCAAAGAACGAAGCCCGTACCGCTTCCCATCCCGGGGCGAGCGGCACAAGAAACACGATAAGGGCCAGCACAATGAGTGTGCTGACCCCTGCAATCAGATTGGCGCGACGTTTCTGCTGCGCCTCATACGCGGCTCGCCGTGTCACTTGATCAGTGGAACCCCGGTGGCTTCCTGCAGCCACTGCGCCTCGATCTCGGCCAGTTTGCCGTTTTCGGCCATAGCGGCCAGCGCCTCATCAACACAGGCTTTCAGCTCGGACCCTTCAGGCATCAGCATCCCGAACTGGTCCGGGTTCTCGGCGGCTGACGGATCGAACTGGCCAAGGACCACACCATTTTCCATCAGAACGGCAGCGGTAAACAGGGCGGTGGGCAGATCAAACAGGGCGGCATCAATCTGACCAGCCTGCATGGCTGCGGTGACATTGGCATTGTCGTCATAGACCAACGGGCTCGCGTCTGGCGCGATCTGCTCCATCACGACGGGAAGGGCGGTGGTCGATGCGACGACCCCCCATTTTAGCCCCTTGAGGCTGTCCAGTGTTGGCTCAGCGCCACCGTCAACGACAGGCTGCGTGGTCATCACGGCCTGCGGCGCGGTGTAGTAGGGGGTCGAGAAGTCCACGACCTTGTCGCGCTCTGCCGTGATCGAATACTGCTGCATGTTCAGATCGAAATTCTTGGCGCCGGGCTGGATTGCCTCGTCGAACGACGTGCGGACCCAAGTGACCTGATCGGCGGCAAATCCCATCTCTTCGGCCAGGGCATAGGCGACGGCGGCCTCAAACCCTTCACCAGCCTCGGGCGCGTCATTCAGAACCCAGGGGTAATAGGCCGGGTTGCCGGTCGCGATGGTCAGCGTGCCATCGGTCAGGGTCTTTCCGGCGGCACAATGGCCCGCGGCAAAGGCTCCGGTGGCCGCAACCGAGAGTACGGCGGCCGTCAAAAAGGTCTTCATGTGAAATCTCCCCATTGTTTTGCCCGGATATTCGGGCAACGCGGCGGGGCTGTCCAGAGGTCATGCAGGCAGCGTTGCCCCGCAAAGACGCCATGCTTCAATGCTGGGCAGGATCAGATGGTCAATAGCTCACTTCCGGCAAGGGACATAGGTCCCCGATGCAGGATGTGCGGAACGCCAACGAACAAGAGCGGCCTGTGCCCAAGCTGCGCCATCTTAGCCAGATAGGCCCGTGTGCCATCCGCTACAGCGCGCAAATCGTGCAGGCGGTCAGTGGAAAAAGGAACAATGTCGGTCATTGCTGCGGCCATGTCTTGCCTTGGGCTCGTGTTAAGGTGCAGCCAGATGCAGGTCGCGCTGGCCTCCAGCCGCGCGGCATCAAACACCAGAAATTGACGCCCACGGTCGGGCCAGCCAAAACCCGCCGCGATCATTGCATCCCGCAAATCCTCTGGATGCACGGTCGAAAATTGAACGCAGTCGATCCAAAGACACCCTAATTCAGGTAAAGAACGGCGCAGCGAGCCCATTCTGTTGCGGTACTTCGCAATGGCGCGCTTATACAGATCAGGCTGCGTACGCTCCAACGTCGATAGAGGAACCAGCGCATCCCCCCGCAGGTCGGCAGGGTGCAAATGATACAAGGCTGTCGCGCGCGCGATCACTCCGCAGCGTACATCCCGTCATAGATCGGGGACAGCGTCTCGGCCTCGAACAGCGATGAGACGGACGTGCCGTGCCAGATGTTCAAAATGGCCTGGGCAAAGACCGGCGCGGTCGGAACAATCCGAATGTTCGGTGCGTTCTTTACAGCCTCAGTGGGCTGAATGCTGTCGGTGAGGACCAGCGACTTCATTACCGAATTGGTCACGCGTTCCACCGCAGGCCCGGACATAACTCCGTGCGAGATGTACGAATGCACTTCTTTCGCGCCATTGTCCAAAATGACCTCTGCCGCCTTGCAGAGTGTGCCAGCCGTGTCGCACATGTCGTCAACGATGATGCAAACCTTGTCCGTTACATCACCGATCACGGTCATCTCGGCCACTTCACCGGGCTTCTCACGCCGTTTGTCGACAATGGAGAGCGGGGCGTTCAGCCGCTTGGCCAGTTCCCGCGCGCGCGCCACACCACCCACATCGGGCGATACGATCATCAACTCGTCCATCCGGCCCGCAAATTGGGTTTTGATGTCCAGCGCAAAGATGGGCGAGGCATAGAGGTTGTCCACCGGGATATCAAAGAAGCCCTGAATCTGAGCGGCGTGCAGGTCCATTGTCAGAACCCGCTCAATGCCTGCACCCACAAGCATATTGGCGACCAGCTTGGATGAAATCGGTGTCCGCGCCTTGGTCCGGCGATCCTGACGGGCATAGCCGAAATAGGGGATCACGGCGGTGATGCGGGCCGCTGACGATCGGCGCAGCGCATCACACATGATCAGCAGCTCCATCAGGTTGTCATTGGCAGGGTTCGAGGTCGGCTGAATGATGAACATGTCCTCGCCGCGCACGTTTTCGAAGACTTCAACGAAAATCTCGCCATCGTTGAAGCGTTCAACCCGGGCATCTACCAGCCCCACTGTGACGCCCCGATGCATCGACATGCGTCGCGCAATTGCATTTGCCAATGGCAGATTGGCATTGCCCGAGATCAACTTGGGCTCTTCGATGTTCGGCATGTCGTGTCCCCGCGCAGCACGATTGTGACAGATTCGTGATGTTGACTCCGCTTAGCACGGGCTTACCGTCCCGCGAAACAGTTGACCCCGCGACCGAGGATGAAAATGGCCCATATCGACTATTATTTTGCAACACTCTCCCCCTACACCTACTTGGCCGGGAAACGGTTCGAGGCGCTGGCGCAGCAACACGGGGCTACAGTCACCTACAAACCGGTCGATGTCATCGCGCTGTTCGGGCGCACGGGGGGCACGCCGCCCAAGGATCGACACATCAACCGCGTCGAATACCGCGCGCAGGAATTGGTGCGGCAGGCCAAGAAATACGACATGCCCTTCAACCTCAAACCCGCGCATTGGCCCACCAACGCGGCTCCGTCGTCTTATGCGATCATCGCAGCCCAAAATGCAGGTGGCGGTGACCTTGGGACATTGGTGCACTCGATCCTGCGCGCCGTCTGGGCCGAGGAGAAGGACATCGCGCAAGACGACGTGATCAAAGCTTGTCTGAGCGAGGCAGGGTTTGATCCATCTCTGGCCGATAGCGGGCTGCTCAGCGGGGCGGAAACCTATGCCGCCAATCTGGAAGAAGCGGTGGACAAGGGCGTCTTCGGTGCCCCCTTCTACATCGTGGATGGGGATCAGCGGTTCTGGGGTCAGGACAAGCTCGAAGATCTCGATCTGCACCTCTCTGGCAAATTGTGATCCCCCACATCCACACCCGGGCCTTCGGGTCCGGGCCACGGCCTGCGCTCGCCATCCATTGCTCCCTTGGGCATTCCGGTGTCTGGCGCGGGTTTGCCCAGTCGTTGGATGATGGCTTGACGCTGCACGCCTATGACCTGCCCAACCATGGCAAGTCTGGCGATTGGGACGGTCAGGGCATCATGCATGACGCGGCCACTGCCATGGCGCTCAAGGTCATGGACGATATTGGCGACGACCCCATCGACATCATCGGTCACAGCTTCGGCGCAACGGTCGCCCTGCGGCTCGCCATTGAACATGCGGCGCGCGTGCGCAGCGTTGCCATGTTCGAACCCGTCTATTTCGCGCCCATCATCGCGGATGACCCGGATTTCGGCCCAAGTTACAAACGCGACACCGCCGATTTCGACGCCGCCATTGATGCAGGCGACAACGAAACCGCCGCACGTGCCTTCAACCGCGCCTGGGCCGAAGGACCAGCATGGGACAACATTCCGGCCCAAAGCCGCGCCTATATGGTGGATCGCATCCTTTTTGTCCGCAATTCCGCGCCATTCCTGATTGATGACAGCGCGGGCCTGCTTGCACCGGGCCGGTTCGAACAGGCAACAATGCCCGCGCTTCTGATGGGGGGTGGCACCTCGCGCTGGGCGGCGCCGGTCAACGGTGCCATCGCCCGACGTTTGCCGCGGGTTACATCGCATACCTTCGACGGGGTGGGGCATATGGGTCCGATTACGCATCCCATTGCAGTGGCAGAGGTCTGGCACAGATTCCTGAATGCGGTCTGATCTCGCGGCACAACGCGCCAGCTCACCACTTTTTTCCTAACGATCTACAGCCGTAGCGAGAAAGCATCGTAGCCTATAGCCGGAATAGCCATTGCGGTTGGACACCCTGTTGCCCCAACCTTTGGTTAGCCAACTACTCAGGTCGGCTCGTCGATAATATGTTCTTCCCAATCATCGTCGGCGACATCGAACTCGCTAAAGGTGCGCCCCTGCATCGACACACCTGCCGCATGGACCGTGTCCGCCGTGCCCGAGATCAACGGATGCCAGTCGAACAGCGGTTTGCCTTCATAAACAAGGCGATAGGCGCAGGTTTGCGGAATCCAATACAAATGCTCTTCGATGTTTGATGGCTTCAGAACTATGCAATCGGGCACGAATTGATGCCGTGTCTCGTAATGCGCACACCGACACGTTTCGTCATCCAGCAAGCGGCACGCCACGCGGGTCAATGCCACTTCGCCAGAATCCTCGTCTTCTAACTTGTTCAAACAGCACTTTCCGCAGCCATCACACAGCGCTTCCCACTCCTTGCGGGAGAGTTTTGAAATAGGTTTTTTCTTCCAAAAGCGGGGTGTTAGACCGTCCCGGTCAATGGGATCGCTCATAGGTCGGCCAGTATCGCGCGCGCTTGCGCACTGTCCGCATCCATTTGGGTAACCAGCGCATCCACGCTGTCAAATTTCACCTCGCCGCGCAGGTGCGCGACCAAGGCAACGGAGACAGGTGCGCCATACAAATCGCCCGAGAAGTCAAACACGAACGTCTCAAGATTGGGTTTGTTTTCCCCAAACATGGGCCGCACACCCAACGAAGCCACACCGTGGTACGAACCGGCATGAGGCCCCTCCAATACATTGAAAAGAACAGCATAAACGCCAAAGGCGGGCGGGTGCAGCCCATCAATCGACATGTTGGCCGTCGGATACCCCAGGGTACGTCCGCGCTGCTCACCGCCGATGATCGGTCCCTCGATCCGGTGCCAGTGCCCCAGCATGTCCGCCGCATCCTGCGGTCTGCCATCGGACAAGGCTTGGCGAATGGCCGTCGAGGATATCGTATTGTCTGCTCGTTCCAGCAAGGGTGCAATGGTCACACCAAACCCCATCTCCTGTCCGAAACGTTGCATGTCCGCGGCGGTACCTGCACGTTTTTTGCCAAAACAGAAATCGGCGCCAACGACCACGTGAGACAGGCCCAGCCCATCGCAAATCACATCCCGTGCGAACTCTTCCGGGCTCAACCCTGCCAAGCCGGAATGAAACGGCAATTCAAAGAGATAGCGGATGCCCATCTTCTCCAGACGGCTTGCGCGTGCGGCCTGGCTCATCAATCGAAAGGGTGGCACGTCGGGGGCAAAATACTCGCGCGGATGGGGCTCGAATGTCAGGACGCCCACAGGCGCATCAGGCGCGGCTGTCTGCGCCAGATCAATAACGGACCTATGACCAATGTGGACGCCATCAAAGTTGCCAATGGCGACGCTGGCCCCCCGGTCGGCGGCATCAACAAACTGGTAGTCCCGAATGATCTTCATATCCCTTGCCTAGCCAAGCGGCCAAACAAGGGCAAGCACCCGTTTCTTTTGGCCTAAAATACCTCGGGGGAGGCCGCAGGCCGGGGGCAGAGCCCCCAAAACCGTTTTGATGCAGTGGGTTAGTCGAATTTCCGCGACGGTGCGAGGACCGTTGCCTCGCCAATCAGCACCTTTTTACCGTCCACAGCGCAGTGGCAGTCCAGCTTCACGCGGCGCTTGGCAAAGTCGATGTCGATGACCTTGACTTCGGCATAGACCATGTCGCCCGGGCGCACCGGTGCAAGGAATTTTAACGATTGGCCCATATACACCGTACCGTGTCCTGGCAGCTGCTCGCCAATGACCGCCGAGATCAAACCAGCCGTCAGCATCCCATGCGCAATGCGCCCCTGAAAGATCGTATCGCGCGCATAGTCGTCATCCAGATGCACTGGGTTCCGGTCGGTCGAGACCTGCGCAAACATCTCGATGTCTTCGTCCGTGACGACTTTCCGCAGGTGGCGGGACATCCCCATTTCGATGTCTTCAATACAGATCGTGCCGCGGGGCATGTTGTCCAACATGAGCTTGCTCCGGTAATAATCCGAACGTTTGTCCGGTGTGTGCGCAATGTAATTACTTTGCGCGCGCAGAAAAGCAAGCTAAAAGTAGGTCAGCGTAAGTGCCCTATGGCAAAAGTCGGCGCAGATTTTTCCTTTTGAAGATAATCGCTTAACGCATCCGGGTCTGGTTGGTGCGACGTTTTGGTTTCTGCTGCAGCCAAACCGCCCGAAATGAACAGAGAATCGATGTCCTCTCCCATCGCACCGGCGATGTCGGTTAAAACACCATCGCCGATGGCCAGAATGCCGCTGTCATGCACATCCACACCGAGCTCCGCCAACCGGCGGCGCGCCAGATCATAGATGGGTGGATGCGGCTTGCCGAAATACAGGCTCTCGCCCCCCATCTCGGTATACAGCTTCGCCAGGGCACCCGCGCACCATTCCCGCACCTCACCACGGTCGACGACGATATCGGGGTTCGCACAGAGCAGCTTGAGCCCCAATTGCTTCGCCATGAGGAACTCGGGCCGCATCACGTCGGGGTCTGCCATTGGGTCGCGCGGACCGGTGCACACGATCCCCTCGGCCTCGTCCAGAGGCACCATCTCGATCTTCACCGGGTCCTTGATCACACCAATAGGCTCAAAGAATTTCTCCTCACCCGGCTGCCCAATGAAATGCACCTTGGACCCAACGATCCCCCGGAACATCGCCGCGCGTGCGCTGTCTCCTGACGTGGCGATTGTGTCCCAGGCATCATCCGGCACACCAAAATGCACCAGTTGCTTCATCACACCTGCGCGTGGGCGGGGCGAGTTCGTGACCAACACCACCTTGCCCCCTTTGGCCCGGTAGGCCTGCAATGCGGCCACGGCCTCGGGCAGGGCGTGCACGCCATTGTGCACGCAGCCCCAAAGATCGACGAACAGCGCGTCATAGCGATCCGAGATCTCGGACAGGGAAGTGATGATCTGGGCCATGACGCCTCCGGTATGAATTGGTCAACCGGGGTGTGCCACAGCCGGGGCAGGGGTGAAAGGGTCTAGTCGGTGCGATGATCCGGGTCGTTCAGCGGGTGGTTCCGCGTCCAGTCATACAGGCCCTCGTCCCGCTCTTTCACGGCCTGTTTCCAACCGATGGCCTCGGACCGGGCCTTGAAATTCAGCCCCTCGGGTGAATGCCGGGTGATCCCGTCAAAAACGGTGGCAAGACGCTGGGTTTGATTGATGGTGGCTTCAAGCGTCTGATTGACCACCATCTTGTTCATGGCCAGCTGATTGATCGGCACCGACGCCATGCGCGCGGCCAATTCCTCAACCTCGGCATCCAGTGCTTCGGCAGGCACAGCTTTCAAAACCAATCCCATCTCAGCCGCTTCCGTCCCTGTGATCTTGTCGCCGGTCAGCAGCATCCGCTTGGCCCGCTCCGGTCCCAGCCGGTACACCCACATGGCCGTGGTGGGACAGCCCCAGACGCGGGCGGGCATGTATCCAATCTGGGCCTTATCCTCCATAACCACCATGTCGCAGCACAGTGCAATGTCAGACCCGCCAGCAACGGCAAAACCGTGCACTTTGGCAACAACCGGTTTCATGGCCCGAAACAGCGACATGAAGCACTGCGTATTGGCCCACATGAACTGGTAGTCCTGCATCGGGTCCCAAGGCATCTCTTGCGTGATCTTGTTGTCCGGGTCCTGCGCATAGTGCGCGAGGTCATACCCGGCACAAAAGGCGCGGCCCGCCCCGGACAGCACCATCACATGTACGTCCCTGTCCGCATCAAACGCTTCGACCGCAGCCTGCAACTCGCGCGGCAGATCGTCGTCGATGGCATTCATCACGTCAGGGCGGTTCAGAACGATCCGGCCGATCCGGCCGTCTTTCTCGGTCTTGATGGTGCGCATGGTGTCCTCCCGCAGCCACGGTTGCACAAAAAAGTAAGGCGGACCACTGGTCCGCCTGCCTTGCGCTTCTTCACCTGTAAGGCGGAGGTGCCCTCCGCCTCGCACCCTCAGACCTTGAGGTTCGGGATGATCTGCTTTTTCCGGCTCATGATACCGGGCAGGACGACGGTGTCGCTCGACACGGTGGCATCAAAGCTCTTCTCGGCCACACCCTTCACCCGGTCATTCGGGATCAGCATGGTGGCTTCCTCGTTCAGGATGTCGACCACGAACAACAGCACTTCGTCCGCGCCATCCTCTTTCGCCACATCGACCATGGAAGCCATCAGGCTGTCCTTGCGGTCCAAAACCAGCTTGGGCGCAGTGGTTTCAAGGACTGACACGCGGAATTGCGTGCCATCGACGGCATATTCCTTGCTGTCCATGCGCAGCAGCTCGGCATCGGAAAAGGCCGACACGTCTGATTTCGCCTCGAACATCTCGGACGCATAGGCGGTCAGATC
>NZ_JBYNDP010000101.1:0-13818 GCF_059783535.1 Tateyamaria sp.
CACCGTTACCGGCGAAAACAGTACAATTGCAAACGACAATCGTGCTCCGGTTGCTATGGCTGCGTAAGCAGTCCTAGTCGAACCGACTTTAAGCCCTAGCGCCTAGCCGCGTTAGGCGGGGTTCGCAGGCACCTGGCAACAGAAGCCTGCACTTTCACAAAGACTTCGAGTTTTCCCCACAGCTTCAAAGATTGTTAAGGCTCCGGCGCTATCGCTGGGGTGCAAATAGTCTGTTTGAATACGAGGGGCGCATGCCGCACAAGGTCCAGACCCTGCAAGGCTGGTATGATGAGGTCTGGATCAAGGGCGAACTTGATGCGATCCCCAAATTCCTTGCGCCCAACGCCCGATCGCGTGGGATCATGGGCGATACCCCCTTTTCGATCGAAGATCTGAGCGAGCTGGTGACCATGGTCCGCGAACTGCTTGGCCCCATCGAGATCACGTTGCCCATCACCATGGAGCAAGATGACTGGCTTTCGGCCCTGGTCGAGATAAAGAGTCACTCGGCGGACACAGGCGATCCCGTACATGTTTTTGGCCAAGTGATCGCGCGGTTCGAGGGCACCCAAATGGTCGAGATTTACACAGGCACGGATTCACTGACGTTGTTCGAACAGCTCAGCTTACTGCCTGAAAACGCAATGGCCATCATGCTTGGGGGAACCCGCCTGCGGTAAGCGTGGTGTTTTTTGCTCGTGCCGAGCAAGTGACACCGCATTTCTCAATACCAAAAAATTCGCAACGTAAAATGTTTACCACTGGAATTTAATGCACGCGGACACCCAGCGACGTGAGCACCGAAAAGTATGTCGAGTTGTTTGTTGAGCAGCGCGCCCGTCGTGGACTTACATCCAGCTTTTCCAGACGTTCAACAGTGCAAAAGGTTGACCTGAACAACATCAATGCGCAAGCTTGCAGAAGGGGCCAATGCGACTGCCCCATCAGGCTGAACACATAGTGGCCCAAACGTCGCATCCTTTTGTTGTGACCAAAGGATGCCACAATGGAACACGAAACCCACTCAATATCTGCAACGGAATTGCTGCCTCTGCTCGGAACCGGCAAGGCACCTCGTCTGATTGATGTCTCCCTGCCCGAGGATATGGCCGCCGATCCTTGGCGGTTGCCTGCGGCGCACCATGTCCCGCACCTTGATATACAGAATTGGTGCGCTTTGCCGCCGAAAGGCATTCCCATTGTAACGGTTTGCCAAAAAGGTTTGAAACTGTCGCACGGCGCCACTGCCATGTTGCGCAGCATGGGCTTTGACGCGCGCGCATTAGAAGGTGGTAATACTGCGTGGTGTTCTGCGCATCACCCGCGCCTTGCATTAAACTCCGCGCCGACACCCGGAACCCCTTGGGTTCTGCCCGCGACACAAGACGCAAAGGCGTGTCTTGCGGCGTGGGTAATTCGACGCTGGTATGATCCAGATGCAACACTGTTGTGGGTGCCGGCCGTTTATGCACAGGACGTCGCGACGCGCTTTAAGGCACACGTTCTACCCGAAACACCGCTTGCTCAGAGTTTTGCCGCCAAAGGCCTCATTTGCTCTGATCTCATGGACTTTGTTGCGTCCGTTGAGGCTCTCACATCTCCCGTCACACCGCTACTTGGCGTGTTGCTCAATCTTCATGAAGGTGATGAAGAGTTGGCCCAGGCCGCCATGCCGTTTCTTGACACGGCTTGGCTGCTCCATCGCCAATCCAGTCAGCGGGAGGTCGCATGATGGAACAGAGCTGGTCCCGACTTACCCAGGTTTTTGGGCGCATCGGCGTGCTGTCCTTCGGTGGACCTGCTGCACAAATCGCATTGATGCATGAAACGCTCGTAACGCGCGAGAAGTGGCTGTCCGAGGATCAATACCTGCGCGCACTGTCGCTTTGCATGCTTCTGCCGGGACCCGAGGCCATGCAGTTGGCGACATATGCCGGGTGGCGGTTGCGCGGCGTGGCTGGTGGGCTGCTCGCCGGATCGCTCTTTGTCATACCGGGGGCCGCTGTGATCCTTGTTCTGGCACTGGCCTATATTCGCTTCGGCGATGTGCCGATGGTGCAGGCCGCGTTCCTTGGCATCAAGGCGGCTGTCATCGTCGTAGTGTTGCAGGCGCTTATGCGGTTGGGACAAAAGGCACTTAGCGGCCTAATCGCATGGTGCCTTGCTGGCGCGGCCTTTGTGGCCCTTTTCGTATTTGGTATTCCTTTCCCTCTGGTCGTGATTGGTGCGGGCCTCGTCGGCGCGCTGCGTGCTGGTCCGGCCAACGTGCGCGATCCCGCCCCGGTCAAAACCCAAACTGGGCGCACCATCGCGGTTTTCGGCACACTTTGGCTCACGCCGCTGGTTCCGCTTTGGCTCACTGATCAGAGTTTCCTACTCGAGATCGGTCTGTTCTTTTCCAAACTTGCCGTCGTCACGTTTGGCGGGGCGTACGCGGTGCTCGCCTACATGACCCAGCAGGTGGTCCAGGATCACGGTTGGATCACAACCGGTCAGATGTTAGACGCACTGGGGCTTGCAGAAACCACGCCCGGCCCGCTGATCCTTGTGACCGAGTTCGTGGCACTGCTTGCAGGCTACGCCCAGGGAGGTCTGGCCCTTGCCTTCGGCGCAGGAGCGCTGACGCTGTGGGTGACCTTCGTGCCATGCTTTCTCTGGATATTTGTAGCTGGACCATATCTGGATCACATCGCTACACGGCCTCGCCTGTCGGCCGCATTGCAGGGTATCACAGCCGCGGTGGTCGGCGTCATCCTCAACTTATCCGTTTGGTTTGCCCTGCACGTCATGTTTGCAGATGTCCGAACAGCCAAAATCGGCGCCCTACCCGTCCCGGATATCTCGACCGTCAATCCCTGGGCGATCGCCCTCACCGTTGCCGCGGCATTCTTTATGCTGCGCTTGCGCGTCAGTTTGCTGGCGACATTGGCCATCGTGGCGGCGTCAGGTTGCGCACTTTCGCTTTTGGGGCTGGTTTAATCCCGTTGAACGCGCGCCACCTCTTCCCTCTGCGTTAAATTGGGATATGGTTGATACACGCAGCACGAGGATCACCATGAGCCGGAGCATTGATTACGGCAACCTGATGCACGAGGCCATGCGCGGCCTTATCCGGAAGGTGTTGACGGATGTTGCCCAGTACGGGCTACCTGGGGCACATCATTTCTTCATTACTTTCGACACAAGCCATCCGGACGCCGAGCTGGCAGATTGGCTGAGTGATCGCTACCCGGGTGAAATGACGGTGGTGATGCAGCACTGGTATGACAAGCTTGATGTCGGCGCAGAAGGCTTCGCGGTGACACTGAATTTCGGCGATGCGCCGGAACCGCTCTACATACCTTACGATGCGATCAAGACCTTTGTAGATCCGTCGGTCGAGTTTGGGCTCCGCTTTGAAACCCAAGGCGAAGACGAAGACGAAGCCACGCCAGCGACGCCTCCGGAAATCCTACCAAGCCGCGCACCCGCTGCCCCCAAACCAGCACTTGAAGACAGAGCGAAGACCGACGATGAGGGCAAAGATGCCGACATCGTGTCTCTGGACAGTTTCAGGAAGTAATCCGGTAATCAATCCCGGGTCAGAAATGTTTCCACAGCGCGCAGGATTTCACCGTCCCGGATGTTCTGGAAGTTCAAGTTCAATCCACCTTCCGTCAATGTGCGGTCATATTGCTGTAGGCTGTAGCCACCATCGGTGTCCACGAAAAGTGAGTAAACAGTCAACGTCTCTTCATCGATGCGCGCCCAAACATAAGGTTCACCCTTCATCGGGTCGAGCTGAACTTCGTGACCGAAAACATTCTTTCTCTGAGCCGCTGCATAGACGTCGCCTCGACCGCTTGGCACAAAATCAATGGAATATGATTTTTCAGACATCTTACCAGATGCTCTGTGCGTGACCGAGGTCCAGGTGACAGTGAACCCGTACTTCGTTTTGTCGATCTTTACGCTCATATCGCGGGGAAGCTTTGTTCCGTCCGCTTGCACAACATCGGCACTGCCCGAGTACTCACCAACAAATGGTGCAATATCGGCCCGTACAGGTGCTGCCAATGCGAGCATGGCAAAGCTTAGTGCAAAGAGGGCAGCAAAAAAGGGTCGCATAGAGCCGCCAGCAAGTGCACGTGAGACATTCATGAGGTGGTCCTTTTTCCTCCTGTTTCCTCAGATATAGGAACGCTCGCACAAGGATGCACCCTCGGTTCGCCAATGTGTGATGACATCATGCATGATCCAGCGCACCAGTCCTTGTCTGCACTGCCCTTGGCCGGTAGATGCATGGCATCACGACGACACGCGTAAAAGGAGCCGCTCCATGGCCGACACCCGCACTGAATCCGACAGCTTTGGTCCGCTGGAGGTTCCAGCCGACAAGTATTGGGGTGCGCAGACGCAACGCTCCATCATGAACTTCCCGATTGGTTGGGAAAAGCAGCCTGTGGCCGTAGTGCGCGCACTTGGTGTGATCAAGAAAGCCTGTGCCATACAGAACAAGGCGCAGGGCACGCTTGACGCAAAGCTGGCCGACGCGATCATTGAAGCGGCGGGTGAAGTCGTTGCAGGCAAGCTTGACGACAACTTTCCACTTGTGGTCTGGCAGACGGGGTCCGGCACACAATCCAACATGAACGCCAATGAGGTGATCGCGAACCGCGCAATCGAGATTCTGGGCGGCGTCATAGGCTCAAAGGACCCAGTGCACCCCAATGATCACTGCAATATGGGCCAATCGTCGAACGACACATTTCCGACGGCTATGCACATCTCGACCGCGATGACAGCGCGCGACGTGCTATTGCCCGGTCTTGAAAAGCTGCACGCCGCACTCGAAGCCAAGGTCGCTCAGTTCGATGGGATCATCAAAATCGGGCGCACCCACACACAGGACGCAACCCCTTTGACGCTCAGCCAGGAGTTTTCCGGCTACAGCCATCAAGTTGCGATGGGCATCCAACGGGTCAAGGACGCGCTGGGCCGCATCTATGAGTTGGCACAAGGCGGCACGGCCGTGGGCACCGGTCTGAATACCAAGGTCGGTTGGGCCGAGGCGGTCGCGGGCCACATGGCCGACATTACCGGCCTGCCCTTTGTCACGGCCCCCAACAAGTTCGAAGCACTTGCCGCGCATGATGCCATGGTCGAGATATCCGGCGCTTTGAAGACAGTCGCAGCATCGCTCTTCAAGATCGCTAACGACATTCGCCTTCTCGGTTCCGGCCCTCGCTGCGGCCTTGGTGAACTGGTTCTGCCCGAGAATGAGCCGGGTTCGTCCATTATGCCGGGCAAGGTGAACCCAACCCAATGCGAGGCGCTGACACAAGTGTGCGCGCATGTCATGGGCAACGACGCTGCCGTGGGCTTTGCCGGTTCACAGGGTCATTTCGAACTGAACGTCTACAAACCCATGATGGCCTACAACGTGCTGCAATCCATGCAGTTGCTGGGGGATGCATGTTCGGCGTTCACGGACAATCTAGTGGACGGACTACAGGCAGACGAGGTGCGCATCGACAAGTTAATGCGCGAGTCGCTCATGCTCGTCACCGCGCTGGCGCCGGAAATCGGCTATGACAACGCCACGAAGGTAGCCAAAACCGCGCATAAGAACGGCACCACGCTGATCGAGGAAGCCGTGAAACTGGGCTTTGTCACCGAAGAACGGTTCAATGAAGTGGTGCGCCCCGAAAACATGATTGGCCCCAAGTGAGCACACCGATCAACCTGAACAAGGTCCGCAAGGCCCGTGCGCGCGCTGAGAAGAAGGCGCGCGCCGATGCCAATGCGGTCACGTTTGGGCTGACCAAGGCAGAAAAGGATCGCGCAAAGCGGGAAAACTCCCGGTCGGCGCGAGAATTGGATGGCAAAGCCGCCGAAACGTCCCCGTATGGTGCGAATGGGAACGACAAAAAGCCATAAATCCAAGTCAAATTCGCCGCGTTGAGAGTTATAGGTGTTCCATGACACAGACACATGACACAGCCGTGCGTGACCGGATTCGCGCCCTGCGCCGCGCGCGCCGCTATATTCGTGCCAATGAAGGATCGTTGGCGCGTCTGCTGAACACATATGAACGCATTGCCCAGCTTGACCCCGCCCGCCGGTTCTGGGCAGAGCAGTGAGCACCCGGCCACAAAAGCACTCCCTCACCCTCAAGGGTCATCGCACCAGCGTGTCACTTGAACCCGAATTTTGGAACGCCTTCCGCAGGATTGCGGAAGAAGAGCGTCGCCCAATCAACGACTTGGCAGCTGAAATTGATGCGAGCCGTGGCACCGATGTCGGACTGGCCTCTGCAATTCGCGTCTATGTGCTCAAGCGGTGGATGGACGGCTAAGCACTCACCATCACGACAAATCGACTTGCTGCCGCTTCGAGCATGGCAACCCGATAAAATCAAACAAAGTATAAACCCGCCCTCCTTGAGAGAGAGCGGGTTCGCAGTGTTTCGTCGTTGACCAAACTAAGCGATGGATGCTTCGAAAATCTGATTGATGTTTCCGCCAAGCGCGGCGTGAAAGCCATCGTCAGTCATGTCGCGCTGCAACCCTTCGGTCAGCGCACGACTGAAGCTCGCGATCATCTTGTGGTTCTGTGCAAGCCGCGCACTGGCATCTTGCGTCGAATACCCACCAGACAGCGCAACAACCCGCTGCACCCGCGGATGATCTGCCAATGCATCATAGATGCCGGGTTGTTCGGGCAAGGTCAGTTTCAGCATGATGTCCTGGCCTTCGCCCAATGCCTCCGTCTGCGCCATCAGGACGTCGGCCAGGATCGTTTCAGCCTCTGCCTTGGTTTCGGAATGAATATTCACTTCCGGCTCGATGATCGGGACCATACCTGCAGAAATCACCTCATGCGCGACGTCGAACTGGTTTGCGACAATCGCCTTGATCCCATCCGCATTGGCTCCGTGGATCACAGACCGTTCCTTGGTGCCGTAGATGCCCATTGCCTTGGCCGCTGCCAGAGTATCCGCCAGTCCGGGAATGGGTTTGAGCAACTGAACACTGTCGGCCTCGTCCTGGAGCCCCTTGTCGATCTTCAGAAATGGCACCACGCCACGCTTGTCCCACAGGTATGACGGCACCGCCTGCGCTTCGATCTGTTCATGCAGTGTTTTTTCGAACAAGATTGCGCCGATGACCTTGGCGCTTGTGAAATCTGGGCTCAGGATGATGCGTTCCCGCATCTTCTGGATCTCGGCAAACATCTCGTCCTCGGATCCGTAATCCGCAGCATCCACCCCATACAGCGCAAGCGCCTTTGGCGTGGACCCGCCAGACTGGTCCAAGGCAGCGATGAAGCCGCTTCCGTTTTCCATCTGGTCCTGCATCTTGGCAAAGTCGGTCATACCGTGCTCCAAAGTCATGACTTCAATTGCATCAGACGTAACGCATTACCGACCCGCAAGAAATCCCGCCAAGCCCCTGTTTGCGCTATCTTTTGCCGATATCCAGCCAGATTCCGTCTTTTGCGCGAACAGTCAGGTGCGCCACCGGTACGGGCACCCGTCCATCCACGCACGATACCCGGGCATCACGCAACAGCCGCGCCAGAATCAGCGGACCTTCGACCATGGCAAACCCGGCGCCGGTACACACCCGGGCGCCAACAGAAAATGGAATATAGGCGTCACGCCCACATGCCTTGCCGTTTTCGGTTTGCCACCGACCTGGATCGAACTCGTCCGGACGTTCCCACAAACGCTCATGACGGTGCAAATGCCACGGGCTCAACACCAGCTGGCTGCCCTGGCGCACTTCACGATCCCGGAACCTTTCAGGACAAGCCGCCTCGCGCACCATCATCGGGACCGGTGGGTACAGGCGAAGCGTCTCGCGAAACACGTCTCGGGTCATCGGCAGTTTTGACATCACAGCGAAATCGCAGTCCGTCAGAGCCTTTGCCTCCGCTGCCACTTTTTCTTGCCACTCCGGGTAAAGAGCCATCAAATACAGTGCCCAGGCGAGCGCGGATGCGCTGGTTTCGTGACCCGCCAAGAAAAAGATCGCGACCTGATCCACCATTTCTTCCGGGGAAAAGGTCTCGCCGGTTTCGGGGTCATGTGTCGTCATGATCTTGGTTGCCAGATCATCAGGCGCGGTGCCTTGTGCAATCTCCTGGGCACGTTGATCGACCAACTGGGCAATCAACGTCCGAATGCGCGCCGCGCTCGCCCTCGTGTCCCGACGAAACAGCCGTGGCATCCAACGCGGTAGTGGGACAAAGGCAGCAAGGTTCAGGATTGGTTGGCTGCGCTGATAGGCACGGAATTCGCGAAACACGGCGCTGGCCAGCTCGTCCTCAATCGGAATGGAAAAGAGCGTGCGGAAAATGACATCGGCTGCTGCATGGCTGGTCTGTTCTTCGATCTCAACCACACCTTCCGGCAATCGCGCAGCCGCCGCTTCAGAGGCGTCCCACATGGCCGGGAACGTTTCGCGCAGGCGCCCGCCCTCAAACGCCGGATCGATAATGCGCCGTTGGCGTTTCCATGTCTCTCCATTGGTTAGAAACACCGAGTTGCCTAGGAGCGGGCGCAACCCCTCACTCACACGGTCAGATTTTGGGAAGTCCCCGGGGCGATCTTTCAGGACCGTCTTTACCAACTCCGGTTGGTTCATCAGGTAGCTGCGGAAAAAAGGCGTCCGAAACTCTGCCATCCAGGCGCGGTACAAACGCGCAGGCTGGGCTGACAGGATGTCCTGCCGAAAGAGCTGCATGTATCGCCATAATGACACACGGTCGGGGCGGCTGGGTGGTTTGGGCGGAATCATGCAGCGACTGACGTGTATTTCGACACTGCGTGGTCGATACGGGATTTTGACGGTGGCCGATCTGCGTATCGATCCGCCAATGTCTGCGGCCCCGCTGTGATCTGGAAGTAATCGTAATCCTTGGGCCGGTCGAACGCACAGAGATACTGAAAATGCAGCCGAAAGAAACGCCAGCGCAGTTCCTTCCAGCGTTCGGGACTTAAGGTCTGAGTGAAGGCGGCAGAGAATACCAACGGCCAGCGCTTGTTCTCGGGTGCAACACCCGAGACCGACACGGGATCACACAGCGCAAAGGCGCATCCGTCCCCCGGCGCCGTCACATCGACCCATGTCAATGTGTCCTGAACCGACAGATATTGCAGATCTGCACGCAGGCGGTGTGCGTCCGGCAAGAAGGATACCATTGGCACCACCTGCCCCAAGGACAGGAATGCCAGTGCAGGGCCATTGGCGGGCACCTGCCCCGCTCGGAACAAGTCCGCCAGGATGGAAACCGCCAGATGAGCGCCAGACGAATGACCGACGATCAGCACTTCGTCGACGTCTCCTGACAGAGCCTCCGCTATACCGCTCTGGAAGTCACGCATACGCTCTTCCAATGCGGGTGGGTTCGCCCCCTTGGATGCAGCGGAATAGGCATAGTCATGCATGAGGTAGTAGGCAAAGATCTTGCCATCCTTAGCCTTGAACCAACGCATAAGAATGATGCACGCCGCAGCGCCGAGAAGTAGACCGCCCCAAGCTCCAATGACGCCAAACACGGCGCCGAAGCGCCACAAGACATACCAGAGAAAGAAAGCCAGCAAGGCCTGCCCTAGCAACATGCCAACGGGGTACAATGCGGCAACCACAGGCCCTTTTCGAAGCCGCATCAACCGCCGTAGCGCGCCCGAGGCAATGTAGGTCCATGCGGTGCGCACCAATTGCAGATATGTGCCGGGGATCGACGCCTCCATTGACCCACGCACAATGTCGGACCAGACCAGCACTTCGATATCAGCATGCACATTTGCGCCATCGATTTCGGCATCGACCTGCCAGCCGTAGTGTTCGGAATTGGAGGCCGGACGCAGCGCAATCTGGTAACCCGAGATGTCCGCCTGTGCCGCGCCTTCCTTGCGATAAAGCTCGCGGTAGCGACGGGGATGAATCGGGTCGTAGCCCGGAATGTAGAACACCCGGCGACGCGAGACGGATTTTGGATGCTGCCTGCTCATTCATGCACCTTTTGGTGCAACCTAGCGCGCTTCTACGGCCAAAGTAAGGCTGTGACCGCTTAGCCCAATGTGGCGAGTGCTGGGAACTGTTCCAGCAGCCAGAACGAAAACCGCGTGAACAGCCCGAACAGCATCGCTGCACCGACCAGCAACAGCAACCCGCCCATAACTTTTTCAATCAAGGCCATGTGCCGCTTGATCCTGTTCATGAAGCCCATCGCCCGGCTCATGAACATTGCGGCCAACAGGAACGGAATACCCAAGCCAGCCGCGTAAATGCCGAGCAGGAATGTACCGCGTGTGACCGAGGCTTCGGATGCGGCAAGAGTCAGAATGGCACCCAATTGTGGACCAATACATGGCGTCCAGCCGAATGCGAAAGCGAGCCCAAGGATATACGCACCAAAGGAGGACCCGCCGTGATCCCCTGCATCCATGCGGGCCTCACGATCCAGGAACGGAATGCGGAATACGCCCAGAAAATGTAGGCCAAAAACCATGATCACAGCGCCGGATATCTGTGCGAACAGTATCTGGTTTTGCAAAAAGAACGCGCCAAAGGCTGACGCAGCGAAGCCGAGAATAATGAAGACCGTCGACAGGCCAAGCACGAAGAACAAAGCTGTTACAGTCGCACGGCTGCGTCCCGACTGCCCTTCTGACATCTCGCCGACGGTCATGCCCGACATATACGCCAGGTACGGCGGCACAATGGGCAGCACGCAAGGGCTTAGAAAGCTGATGATGCCAGCCAGAAGCGCAACGCTCATAGCGGGGATCAGGCTTGCATCGATGATATCGATTCCGAACATATCACCCACCTAACCGTCCTTAACCCGCACGTCACGTGCGACACGGTCACATGTCTGTGGACAGGATGTAACATCGCGCCTATTTCGGCATTTATGAATGACGCACATGAACTGGATGCGGTCGGGCTGCTATGTCCCTTGCCCGTACTCAAGGCACGCAAGCGCCTGCAAAAGCTTTCCGCCGGCGACTTGTTGATTATCGCGGCTGACGATCCTGCAGCCGTGGTAGACGTGCCCCATTTCTGTAGCGAGGCAGGTCATACACTTGTGTCAGCCGATACAGACGGTCCAATCCAGCGCTACACAATCCGCAAAGGATAAGGGCGCGCCGCTGGCACGCCCCTCTACTTATTTTCCAAGCGACCACCAGCCGCGTTTTTTGGGCTTTGGCGGTTCTTCTGGTGCAGGCGCAGGAGCCTCAGCGACGGCTTCTGGACCCTTCACCTCTTCGATAGGTGCAGGGTCCGTCGCCACCACCGCCACGTCCTCGGCACTTGCCTCTGCAGCCACTGCGGGCGTCTCCTCGGCCTTGGCCGTCTTCGACTTGGTGCTGCGTGATCGCGTCGATCGCGTGGTTTTCTTGGGCGCCGATTCCTCAGTAGGTGACTCCACAGTCTCGGGCGCACTCTCCGCCTCACCTGACGCATCTTGCGGCTTTGCCTCGGCTTCTGCCGCGTCAGCCTTGGCCTTAGTCGAAGTCCGCGACCGAGATGACCGGCTACGGGTCGTTTTCTTCTTCGGCACGGCCTCGGCTTCCTCGGCCGGCGGCGCGGCCTCATCTGTCACCGTTTCCAAGCCTTCTGCAACCTCAGCCTCGGGCTGATCCGCACTTGCCTCATTCACATCGGCAGAGGATGATTTGCTGCGGCTCCGGCTGCGACGACGACGGCGCCGACGCTTAGGTTTGGCTTCCTCATCCTCGCCCGTGGGCGCATCCGGTGCGTCTGCCTGCGCTGCATCCTCGTCCTCATCCACCTGATCCATGATCGACGTGTCAACAGAGACGACAGGCATATCAACGGCCTTTACCACACGGGTTGCCGTCTTGAACTTCTCAAGCGAAAAGTCGGGGCTGACCAGATGCGGGTCACCTTCGATACGCACCGAAAGACCGTACCGGCCCTCGATCTGCGCGATGTGCTCGCGTTTCTGGTTCATCAGGAAGTTAGCAATCCCGACGGGCGCTTTGATCAACACCTCGCGCGACCGGCGGCGCGTACCTTCTTCTTCAATCTGGCGCAGGATGGACAATGCCAGGTTGTCATCCGAGCGGATCAGACCCGTGCCGTGACAGGCCTGACAGGGCTGTGTCGTAGCCTCGATCATGCCGGGGCGCAGGCGCTGTCGGCTCATCTCCATTAAGCCAAAGCCGGAAATCCGACCCACCTGAATCCGCGCACGATCCGTTTTCAACCGGTCCTTCATACGCTTTTCAACGGCCGAGTTGTTCTTGCGCTCGTCCATGTCGATGAAGTCGATAACGATCAGGCCGGCAAGGTCACGCAGACGCAACTGGCGGGCAACCTCATCTGCGGCCTCAAGGTTGGTCTTGAGCGCTGTTTCCTCGATCGATCCTTCCTTGGTCGCCCGGCCCGAGTTCACGTCGATGGCCACAAGCGCCTCGGTCACACCGATGACGATGTAGCCGCCCGACTTCAACTGAACGGTCGGGTTGAACATGCCACCCAAATACGTTTCGACTTGGTAACGGGCGAACAGCGGCAGGCTGTCTTGGTATTGCTTCACGTTCTTGGCGTGGGACGGCATGATCATCTTCATGAAGTCCTTGGCGATGCGGTAGCCGCGCTCACCTTCGACAAACACCTCGTCAATCTCGCGATTATACAAATCGCGGATCGATCGTTTGATCAGGTCGCCCTCTTCATAGATTTTCGCTGGCGCGATGGACTTCAGGGTCAACTCGCGGATCTGTTCCCAGAGACGCTGCAGATACTCGTAGTCGCGCTTGATCTCTGCCTTCGTTCGCTTGGCGCCTGCCGTGCGCACAATAAGGCCAGCGCCCTGCGGCACTTCGATCTCGTTGGCAATTTCCTTGAGCTTCTTACGATCCGCAGCATTGGTGATCTTGCGGGAGATGCCTCCACCGCGGGCTGTGTTCGGCATCAGGACGCAGTAGCGACCGGCCAAAGACAGGTACGTGGTGAGCGCAGCACCCTTGTTGCCGCGTTCTTCCTTGACGACCTGCACCAATAGGATCTGCCGGACTTTGATGACTTCCTGAATCTTGTAGCGACGCGGGCGAGGCTTGCGCGGGGGACGAATGTCTTCGCTGTCGTCCTCGTCCGCCACGGACTCGATGCTGTCATCCTTGAATGTAGCATCTGACCCCTTGGCTTTGACGTCATCATCCTCACCGGCATCGGCAGTCGAAGCATCTTGCTCTGCCGCACCAGCGTCGCCTGCATCTGCAGCATTTTCCGCTTCTTCTACCGCCACCGCTTCGGAGTCAGAGGTCTCTTCTTCGGCATCCGCTTCGACCAGTTCAGCTTTCTCCGCGGTGTCGTCGGGCTCTGCAATCTCTTCGCCCGCTTCCGGCGTATCAACGGGCGTATCCTTGACTGTTTCCATTGGAGAGGAGGCCTCTCCTTCTGGAACGGAAACATCCGTTTCCGCATCAGCACCTGTGTCGAGGTCAATGGTCTCCATTCCCTCAATCTCGGTCGATACCTTGGCGTCGGTATCAGCGGCCTTGGACGCTTTGGATTTCGACCGCGACGACCGCTTGCGACTTGGCTTGGGCTTTTCGTCTTCGTCGTCGCGCGCCTTCATCGCCTCAGCATAGGCGCGCTCTTCCTCCATCAACGCCTCGCGGTCGGCGACAGGGATCTGGTAATAGTCCGGGTGGATTTCCGAGAACGCAAGGAACCCATGGCGATTGCCGCCATAGTCCACGAAAGCCGCCTGAAGCGACGGTTCGACCCGTGTTACCTTTGCGAGATAGATGTTACCAGCAAGCTGGCGTTTGTTTTCGGATTCAAAGTCAAA
>NZ_JBYNDP010000227.1:0-2996 GCF_059783535.1 Tateyamaria sp.
GTGCGCAGTTTTCCGGGGCGATCAACGGATGAACACCAGCCATCCTCCATCTCGGCATACTGCCGAGCAAATGCCACGAGGTCGTCAATATCCGCATCTGCCTCGATATCTCCGAACAGATACGTGGCCTTGCGCGTGCCATGATAGGCAACAGTGCAGGGGCGGTCACAGCCTGCCATGCAGGCAACGCCAGAGATTTCGAACTCGTCGGTGAGGCTGTCGCCCGCGGCTGCAATCGCGGTACGCAGTTTTGCAATCAGTTCATAGCCGGGTCGGCAGTTGCTGCCCTTGTGCCGGCAGGATGTGCAGATCGTGATCTTCTGTTGTGGTTGGCCCATGTCGCCCTCCGCGATAGTGCGGGGCGTACGGCAGACATGTCACTTTGAGCGGATCGTTCCGCAAAAACCATCATGGCCTCCTGTCCGGACACCCCGTCCGGGTTGAAGTTACATCAATGATGGCAGGTCTCCTGACTTGCGGGTCTGGGCTTGCCCGATCCTTCCCGAACGCATGCGTTCAGTGGTGATCATCGGGGTCGCTCACCGCTCACAGTTGCGGGGGCAGTTACGGATTTGGCACCTTCCGGCAGCCTCACCGTATTCCCTTTTCATCCTGGTTAGCCGTCGGCATCCAGGAACCATCACGGAAAACGATCTGCTAGAAACAGGGGCGCGTCAAGCCGGAAAGACCTACTGACCACGCGGGCCAGGCGTGACGTTGCGCGGCGGTGACCGCCATCAAAAAAGGCGCCCGTACGGGGCGCCTTTTCCAATCTATGATGCGGTGCGTGTCAGAGGTACTTGCCCATCTCGACCGCTGTGTCAGCCATGCGGTTCGAGAAGCCCCATTCGTTATCATACCAGCTCAGGATACGGACCATGTTGCCATCCATGACCTTGGTCTGATCGGTCGCAAAGATCGACGAGTGTGGATCGTGGTTGAAGTCCATCGACACCAGTTTGGCATCTGTCACGCCCAGCACACCCTTCAATGGACCGGCGGCGGCTGCTTCGGTCATGGCTGCGTTGATTTGCTCAACGGTCACGTCACCATTTACCTCAACGGTCAGATCAACGCAGGAGACGTTCGGTGTGGGGACGCGGATCGCCACGCCGTCCAGCTTGCCATTCAGCTCTGGCATCACCAGACCAACGGCCTTGGCTGCACCGGTTGAGGTGGGGATCATCGACAATGCCGCTGCGCGGGCGCGGTAGAGGTCCTTGTGCATCGTGTCCAGTGTCGGTTGGTCGCCGGTATAGCTGTGCACGGTGGTCATGAAGCCACGCTTGATCCCGAACTGGTCGTGCAGAACCTTGGCCACCGGCGTCAGGCAGTTGGTCGTGCACGAGGCATTCGACACAACCACATCGTCGCCTGATAGGGTGTCGTGGTTCACACCATATACGATGGTTTTGTCGGCATTCTTTCCGGGGGCCGAGATCAGCACGCGGCTGCTGCCATTCTCCAGATGTGCCTGGCAGGCTTCTTTCGAGGTGAAGATGCCTGTGCACTCCATCACGATGTCCACGTGACCCCAGGGCAGGTCGGCCGGGTTGCGCTCTGCCGTGACCTTGATGTGGCCGTGTCCCACGTCGATGCTGTCGCCTGCGACTGTCACCGTGGCAGGAAAGCGGCCATGCACACTGTCATATTGCAGCAGGTGCGCGTTTGTTTCCACGGGGCCAAGGTCGTTGATCGCGACCACCTCGATATCCGTCCGACCGCTTTCGACGATCGCGCGCAGTACGTTGCGCCCGATACGCCCGAACCCGTTGATTGCAACTTTGATGGCCATGGTATCCCCCATGTCTGGTGTCAGAATGATGTCTGAACGCGGCCCCGAAGCTGCGGGGTGCGCCGTTACCGCTAACAAATGCAAAGCGGAGCGATTGTCAACCGGGGATGCCGGTCAAATCGGTGCGACATGTCGGGCGCGGGTCAGCGCCAGAACGCGATCCACTCCAGCAGTTCAGCGAATTTCTTGCCCAGGAAAATGAGGTGCTCTTTGCCATACAGCATCACATCCAGGGTGATCGCGCCGATGATCAGCAGGGCAAGGACAAGAGCGATGCGGTTGGTCATGGGGCTGCGTCAAAAAGAAAAAGGGCAGGGCTGTTGTGACAGCCCCACCCGATGCTTGCAACCTGTCGCGTTGTTCAGGTCAGGCGACCCATGGCAACCGCGACATCAGCCATGCGGACCGAAAACGCCCATTCATTGTCATACCATGCCAGCACACGCACCATCCGATTGCCCACCACTTTTGTCTGGTCGGGGGCAAAGATGGACGAGTGTTCGGTGTGGTTGAAATCAACGCTGACCTTCAGTTCGTCATCATAAGCCAGCACGCGCCCCATGGGTCCGGCCGCAGCCTCGGCCATGGCGGCGTTCACCTCTTCGACGGTGACATCGCGACCGGCTTCGAATGTCAGGTCTACTGCGCTTACGTTTGGTGTTGGGACCCGCATGGCTGTGCCGTCCAGCTTGCCCGCGAGGTTTGGCAGAACTTCTCCCAGCGCCTTGGCGGCCCCGGTCGAGGTCGGGATCATCGCCATTGCGGCAGCGCGGGCGCGGTACAAATCGTTGTGGCGCCGGTCCAGCGTGGGCTGGTCGCCGGTATAGCTGTGGATTGTGGTCATCACGCCTCGCTCGATGCCAAATGCGCGGTCCAGCACCTTCGCAAGTGGGGCAAGGCAGTTGGTTGTGCATGACCCGTTCGAGATCATCCGGTCATTGGCCGCGAGCTGTTCGTCGTTCACGCCAAAGACGACCGTTTTGTCCACGTTCTTGCCGGGGGCGGAGAGCAGCACTTTCTTGGCACCGCGGTCCATGTGGACCTTGGCCTTTTCGCCGTCGTTGAATTTGCCCGTGCACTCCAGCACGACATCCACGCCGGTCCAGTCCAGTTCGTTCATGTCGTAGGTTGACATCATCCGGATCGGCCCACGGCCCAGATCCATCGTGTCGTTGGTCAGTTTCACCTCGTTCGGGAAGCG
>NZ_JBYNDP010000228.1:0-2988 GCF_059783535.1 Tateyamaria sp.
CCCGGCAAAGTGCCGCGCGCGGCTTCGGCCACATCGAAGCCGGGGTTCCAAAGCAGGCTGCCATAGCCGAAAACCCACATGGTCATTGTCACTGGTCCTTTTGTTGCGCCGTGGGGTAGACCCGATTTGGAAGAAAAGGAAAAGGGGCACCCATGCGCAAAGTGATGTGGATCGTTGCACTGGCAGCGTTGGCATGGTGCGGCTGGTGGTGGTTTGCATCGGCCGGGCTGCGCGGTGGTGTACAGACTTGGTTCGACGCGCGGCAGGCCGAAGGGTGGCAGGCCGAGTTGAGCGAGATTGAGGGCGGCGGTTTTCCCATGGTCCTGCAAGCCGGGTTGCGCGACATTGCCGTGGCTGACCCGCAGGCCGGTCTGGCCATCGAGACCCAAGCACTGGACATCGCGGCGCCGGCATGGTGGCCGGTTGACGTGACCGTCACGCTTGATGACGACCCGATCCTGATTGCATCGCCGCTTGGGCGGTCAACGTTGACCATGGCGGACGGATTGATGGCACTGAACCTGCACCCCGGCACCGCACTTGAGCTTGAGGCACTGGGATGGACCGCGGGTGCGTGGCAGATCAGTGATCCGGAAGGTGTGCAGATGCAGGCCGACGACCTGACCCTAACCATGGAACAGCTCGAGGGCGCACAATATGCGCTTGTTGCCAAAGCGGACACGTTCACTCCCGGCGCGGCGACCCGGCGCGGTCTGCGCTTGCCCGACAATTTTCCGGGAGCCTTCCAAAGCCTGCAATTGCGTGCCGATGTAACCTTCGATCAGCCGTGGGATCGGCGCGCCTTGGATCAGCGTCGCCCTCAGCCCCGTATCGTCGACCTGCATCTGGTCGAGGCGATCTGGGGTGACATGAAATTCAACCTCTCAGCCGATCTGACAGTTGATGCCCAAGGTGTCCCCGCGGGGACAGTCGCCATTCAGGCTGAGAACTGGCGCGACATGCTGGACATGTCGGAAACGGCGGGGCTTCTGCCGACCCAATTGCGCGGTCAGGCCGAAGGTGTTTTGCAGGCCTTGGCCGGGGCGTCAGGCAATGAAAACACACTGGATGTCGAATTGTCGGTCAGGGACGGCGCAATCCGCCTTGGCTTTATCCCACTGGCCCCGGCACCGCGCCTGATCCTGCGCTGATTGCGGTGGATCCTACCGGCAGTAGGTTCCGCCGCGATAACGGGCGGTGTCAAAATGGAAGTGGTCACGGTGAAACCGGTCAGAATTTGGCCCAAGCACGGTGCCAAAAGGTCCACATGCCGCCTTGTGCATCGACCGCAGCGCTCGGCGATGGCGCGAGTTCCAGTCGTTCAATACTGTCAGGGTGGTTCCGTCCTTAAGCTGGAAGCCCGAGATATCGATGGCCCGCCCCTTGCCATGTTCAGAGATGCGTGCTCCCGGCTGGTTGTTGCGCGTCCGGCAGGCATAGTGGGCCGCCACACGGTAGCTGGCCAGCCCACCGCCGGTTCCGCGCAGTGCGGGTTTGGCCCCCCGCTCCGTCCATCGCTTCAGCGCTTTCGCCGTCGTGCAATCCATCAGGGCCGATTGGCTGAGCGTGACGCCCGAGACTGAGCGCAGGCGTACGGCTTCGGATATCCCGCAGCCATTGATGCGCCCCGGCACAAAGCCCACGAAATCCCCCTGCAGGTCTGGATCACCGCAGACCTGACCCCGGCGGCGTTCTGCCCGGCGCGCCATGGCTTTCTCGACAATGGCGCGGGGGCGCAGAGCGGGGCGAAGCGACGTGGCGCTTTCAGGCAAGATGGCGGCTGATGGTATGGCCGAGGCCACGGTTGGCACCACGGGGGATACAGCCACTTCGCGCACAACGTTCCGCGCATCTGTTCCAGCCCGTGCAACAGGGCGCTTTGACGCCTCGGGCGCCGCAACTGCAAGGCCAGCGGCCGTCATCAGCCCAAGCGCCAGCGCCCTCATCGCGTTACACCGCGACCAAAATCCGGGGCATCCGTGTCCTGGCCCGCCTCGATGATCCCGCGGCGGATCGCGCGTGTTCGTGTGAAATAGTTGAACAAGTGATCTCCGTCGCCCGTGCGGATGGCGCGTTGCAGGGCAAACAGCTCTTCAGTGAAGCGACCCAGGATTTCCAGCGTTGCGTCCTTGTTCGTCAGGAATACATCGCGCCACATGGTCGGATCACTGGCCGCGATGCGGGTGAAATCCCGGAACCCGGCAGCCGAGAACTTGATCACTTCACTGTCCGTGACCCGCCGCAGATCATCGGCCACGCCAACCATCGTATAGGCGATCAGGTGCGGGATATGGCTGACCACCGCGCAAACCCGGTCATGGTGCTGCACATTCATCCGGTCCGTCATGGCGCCCAGCGCCGCCCAGTAGCGCTCGACCTTCTCCACAGCGTCCGGGTCAGCGTCGTCCGGGGTGACAATCAATGTCCAACGGTTGTCATAGAGCTCAGCAAAGCCCGCCTCCGGTCCGCTATGTTCTGTCCCAGCCATAGGGTGTGTGCCCACAAAGTGCACGCCATCGGGCAGATGGGGCTGCACCGCGTCGAACACGGCCTGTTTTACCGATCCCACGTCGATCACCGTGGCTCCGGGTTTGAGCGCGGACTTGATCTCGGCCATCACCGGACCCATTGCGCCAATGGGCACGGCGAGAACAACAAGGTCCGCGTCGCGGACCGCTTCCGCCGCTGTGTCGGTCACGATGTCACAAAAGCCCAGCCGCCGCGTTGTCTCGCGCGTCGCTTCGGACCGCGCGTAACCACTGATGGTTGTGGCCGCACCTGCGCGCTGCGTCGCCCATGCCATAGAGCCCGCAATCAATCCCAAGCCGATAAAGGCAATCTTGTCGTAGATCACGCTCACGATGCGTTCCGCCATTCTGTCAGGGCCGAGATGACGCGACCTGTCTGCTCTGCATTGCCGACAGTGATACGCAGACCTTCGGGGAAGCCGTAGCCGCCCACGCGCCGCACGAGGATACCGTCGGCGTT
>NZ_JBYNDP010000229.1:0-1697 GCF_059783535.1 Tateyamaria sp.
GGCCCCGAGGACCTGATCAAGGCGATGCGCAAGGTGCAGTCGCAATCCACATCCAACCCCTGTTCGATTAGCCAATACGCAGCGGTCGAGGCCCTGAACGGCACCCAAGAGTTCATTGCGCCCAACAACGAGATCTTCAAGCGGCGCCGCGATCTGGTGGTGGAGATGCTGAATGCAGCCGAAGGCATTGCCTGCCCGGTGCCGGACGGGGCCTTTTATGTCTATCCGTCCATCGCGGGCTGCATAGGCAAGACATCTGCCGGCGGCACGAAGATTGTCGATGATGAGGCTTTTTGCACGGCGATCTTGGAAGAGACGGGTGTTGCGGTCGTCTTTGGTGCCGCCTTTGGACTATCGCCAAACTTCCGGGTCAGCTACGCTACGTCGGACGAGGCCCTGAAAGAGGCCTGCACCCGCATCCAGACCTTCTGCGCGGGGTTGAAGTAAAGAGGGACCGATGGGCGCGGAGCTTCCTGACTATTATTTCCGTGTACGCGAGAACGGTGCGGCCGTGTTTCGGGTTGATACCGAGAACCGGCAGCGCCGGATCGAGATGGACCAAATCGCAGTCGTCAACATCCGCAACGGTGAGATCAAGCCGCACGGCGATCGTACCTTGTCACCTGACGACCTGACCCGGATCAAGGCATGGATGGAAGACCGGGCCAAGGTACTGGCCCATCGCGACATCGATGACATCCATCGTGCCATCGACTACCTGAACCTGACGACCCAGTGGGCACAAAGCCGTGCGACAGAGGATCAGTTGGAAGATGTGACCGACGCCCTGCTGCTGGCCATGCACGATCTGCGGTCGGTGCTGGTGCGCAAGAAGGCGGACCGCCTGATGAAAGGCGCCAAGGGCTAGGAACTGCCCGCACGTCAGAATACGGGACGGCGGGCGGGGCGTCTTTCCGGCCCGTTCACGGGGTGGAAACAGCGTCCGGCCCGGTGACCCTCCCAAGTCGCGGCACAGAAACAGTCCAGAACCGCAGCATGAGCGCCACCCCGGCGCACGCCAGCCCCAGCACAAGGCCCAGCCAGATGCCCGGCCCGCCCCAATCCAGAACGAACCCGAGGATGTAAGAAGCGGGCATTCCAACCAGCCAATAAGATACCCCGGCAAGCACCATAGGCACTGTGGTGTCCTGCACCCCGCGCAACAGGCCCAGCGCGATCACCTGCGCCCCGTCCACCAACTGGAACAGGGCGGCAAGGGCCAGAAGCAGCACCCCGATCTCGAGAATCTGATCTCGAGCAGGCTCGTCCCGATCCATGAACAGGGAAATCAGAGGTTCGGGCAATGCGATGAACAGCACGATAGTGGCCAGCGCCATTCCCAGGCTCATCACAATGACAGTGCGGGCACCGCGCAGCATGTGGTCCAGGTCCCCCCGGCCATAGGCGTTGCCGGCCCGGATGGTTGCCACATTGCTGAGCCCGAGATGCACCATGAATGTAATGGACGCCAGCTGCAGTGCGATGTTGTGCGCGGCAAGCGGAATGGTTCCGAGCCACCCCATCATGAACGCAGAAGCCGCGAACAGCCCGACCTCGCTGAGGTTGGTGAGACCGATAGGCAGCCCAAGGCGGAACACGCGACCCAGCATTTCCCAGTCCGGACGCCAGAGCCGTTTGAGGAGTTGGTGTTCGGGCAGCACGAACAGCGCATAGCCGATCACACCGATGACCATGAC
>NZ_JBYNDP010000229.1:1797-2954 GCF_059783535.1 Tateyamaria sp.
GCCAGCAACACGCTTTCGGCCATCAGCATGATAGGCAGGGCCAGCACGGCAAAGCCCAGGCTCAACCATAACCCCATGCGGGTGGCTCTGCGCAGGTTGGTTTCGTCCCGTTCGGCGTGGAACGATGCAACCATGGGCATCACGGCCCAAGCAAAACCTGATCCCATGAGGAACAGAACAAAAAACAGGCTGCCAGCCACCCCTTGGGCCGCGAGTTCTTCGACCCCGTACCAGCCCAGCATGACGGTGTCGGTCACGCCAATCGCAACCTGCCCCAGATGCCCGCCGATCAACGGCAGGCCAAGGACAAGGATCGCGCGCGCATGCGCGGCATATGACATTACCGATTTGGACATGCCTCACCCTTACGCCTGCTTTTTGTGCAAGAAAAGCCCCAGAGTCGCACGGGTGACGGGATGCCGCCCTTCGCCGCTAGAGAAGCGGCCAGACCAGCGTGGTCGCGACAAGTGCGATCAATGCCCCAGCCATGATCTCGATCACGCCCATGGCGCGGACGCTGCCTTCACCCGACCAGCCAGAAAAGGCGGATTGGCGGGCACTCACGGCGAGCAGTGCCACAAGGACCGTCACGCTCGCCGTCCCCAGCCCCATGACCAACGCTCCCGCGACACCCGCCCAGGGGATGCCGAAGCCAAAGCAAAGGATCAACAGGAACACGGCGCCGGTGCAAGGTCGTATGGCGATGGAACCGATGATCGCAACCGCATCTCGCCACGATGATATCGAAGCGGCTTGATCGACGCTGGGTCCATGAGCGTGACCGCAACTGCTGCAATGCCCATGCTCGTCCACATGGTGATGCGCGCCATTGCCACGTGTACGGCGCACACCGCGCACCATCAACCAGAGCCCAACCAGCGCAATCGCGATGTAGCTGGCGGGCGCCAAAACCTTCTCAGCTGCGTCGGTCAATTCGCTGCGCCCCCACCCCAGCACCCAAGCCCCGAGCGCGACAAGAAGCACCGCAGTCAGCGCTTGCGCGAGGGAAGATGCGACGGCCAGCCAAGATAAGCGCCACGCAGTCACCTGCTCGGCGGCACCGTAGCCTCCAATCAACAGCTTACCATGTCCCGGTCCGGCTGCATGAAAGAAGCCGTAGGCTGCACAAACTCCCATCAGGGAAAACCAGGCCCCCG
>NZ_JBYNDP010000102.1:0-13489 GCF_059783535.1 Tateyamaria sp.
GATAGCGGCCGGACACACGTTGTCCGGGGTGATAGCTGTGTTGGCTTTCGTCCTGAGCCCGCGCGTGCAGCGTGTTCCAATCGCGCGCACCCCATTGCCGCGCCACTGTTTCCAGCGCCTGAGAATGGGTACAAGGGGTGCCAGCATCGTTCATGGCCGCGCGCAATCGCTTGGCTTGCGCCTTCAAAGCGGCGCGTGAGGGAAGGGGGATGTCCATATCCGTCTCCGTTCTCCGGTCGCGTGATCTGGGCAGTTGGGTCTCCGCATTGCCATGCCCGCAACCGAAATTGGGGTCGGATCGTCAGGCTTCACCAAAACGCGGAGGGCAGGGGCCTGAACCCTATATCCGACCATCTATGATGTGGCTGCCGCAATGACAAGCGGATTGAGCAGCTTCGTATCGATAGAGCGTTGCAGTGTTGCCAGGCACGACGCCCTGCGCGCACGTCACCCGTCGATGCGCGCGCCCATGATTGCGATGGCCTGTTGATAGACGGTTGCCGCGTTCCACTGCTTGATGACTGCGAAATTCGGCTGGCCTTGCTGATAACCCTGACCCGCTTTCCAACCTTTCTGCCGAAGGAAGTTGGCGGTCGAGGCCAGAGCATCGGTCTGGTTATACAGGTCCACGCGTCCGTCCCCATTCGCGTCCACACCGTATTTTAGAGCATTACCGGGCAAGAACTGCGTGTGCCCCAACTCGCCATGCTTGGCCCCCTTTGTGGTCCCCGTGATCGATCCTTGATCCACCAGCTTCAACGCGCCAATGGCATGTGGTGCGAAAAAGTCCGAACGACGGCAATCATAGGTCAGCGTAACAATGGCTGAAACGACCGAGCTGTCACCCATAAACCCACCAAACGCAGTCTCCATCCCGTGGATGGCAATCAGAACACCAGACGGCACGCCATATTGCCGTTCGAGCGCTGCATAGAAATCGGGGTTGCGGGCTTTGCGCTTGCGCCCTTGGGCAACGATTGTATCTGCGCCACGGACCTGCATGAATTTATCAAGCGAGTACCGGAATGACTTTTGATTGCGATCTGCGGCGATCGTGCGCGTCGCATATTGTGCATTTGCAAGAGCTTGCAGCCCTGATGATCGCACGCCGGCTTTTCGCGCGTCATTCGCAAAGCTGGTCTTCCAATTTTCGAAACCGGCTGATGTGTTTCCGCACTGGGCCAACGCCATTCCCGTGCCAGCTGTCAGAATGAGTCCTGCGGCAAATAGGCTGCGCGCACGCTGTTTGAAAGGCATGTTAGCTCTCCTGCAAAACGCGTGCAGGGTAACCTGCACGCGCCTGGTTTTCAAAATCAACCTTGTTGGGTGTTTAGGCGACGTGCGTCAGGATCGGGTGCAACCCCATAATGGCGGATGCTGCAATACAGACGCGCAAGCAAAACTGTGTCGTGGTCATAATATGTTCACCTGGGTAAAATAGCTCTGTAATGCTGACATAGTCCCGACTGCAGATAGGGGATGCAAGTAAGGAATTCAGGACCTTGGAGCGTCCGAGATGTCATATGAGCAAGTCATCGCCGATCTTGGCGTGATGCAGTACCACGTGGCGGGCCGACGGTCGTTGAACCATGATGCGGCATGCAATTTTTGCTGAAATGTACCGCCCAAGGCTGCGCGCCATCATGGATCAAATATGCCGAAAACAAAATGGTTCCTGGGCAACGTGACGGGTCTCCGCGGCCTGGCTCCGTGCACGACAAAGGGGCGCCATTGCGGACGCCCCTTCAAAGTCTTTTTGATCGACTAGCTGCTTAGCAGCTGTAGTACATGCCGAACTCAACCGGGTGCGGTGTGTGCTCGTATGTTTCGATCTCTTCCATCTTCAGCGCGATATAGCCTTCGATCTGGTCCTTGGTGAACACGTCACCGGCCAGCAGGAAGTCCATGTCGGCTTCCAGCTCTTCCATCGCTTCGCGCAGGCTTCCGCAAACGGTCGGGATGCCGGCCAGCTCTTCTGGTGGCAGGTCGTACAAGTCCTTGTCCGAAGGCTCGCCCGGATGGATCTTGTTCTGGATACCGTCGAGGCCAGCCATCAGCAGGGCTGCGAAGCACAGGTAGGGGTTGGCCGACGGATCGGGGAAGCGGGCCTCGACCCGCTTGGCTTTGGGCGACTCGGTCCATGGGATCCGGACGCAGCCCGAACGGTTCCGGGCCGAGTAGGCGCGCAGCACTGGGGCCTCAAAACCGGGGATCAGACGCTTGTAGCTGTTGGTCGACGGGTTGGTGAAGGCGTTCAGCGCTTTCGCGTGCTTCAGGATGCCGCCGATGAAGTACAGGGCTTCGTCGGACAGGTCAGCATACTTGTCGCCAGCGAACAGGGGCTTGCCGTCTTTCCAGATCGACATGTTGCAGTGCATGCCGGTGCCGTTGTCGCCCGCGATGGGTTTCGGCATGAACGTGGCCGACTTGCCGTAGGCGGCAGCGACGTTGTGGATGACATACTTGTATTTCTGCAGCTCATCGGCCTGCTTGGTCAGGCTGTCAAAGATCAGGCCCAGCTCATGCTGACAGGACGCCACCTCGTGGTGGTGCTTGTCGACCTTCATGCCCAGACGCTTCATGGTGGACAGCATCTCGGAGCGCAGGTCTTGGCTTTCGTCTGTTGGGTTCACGGGGAAGTAGCCGCCCTTGACGCCGGGGCGGTGACCCATGTTGCCCATCTCGTACTCGGTGTCCGTGTTCCAGGATGCGTCTGTTGCATCAACTTCGTAGGATACCTTGTTGATCGAGTTCGAGAAACGCACGTCGTCGAACAGGAAGAACTCAGCTTCTGGGCCGAAGAAGGCAGTGTCGCCGATGCCAGAGGATTTCAGGTAGGCTTCCGCTTTTTCCGCTGTGCCGCGCGGGTCACGATCATAGGCTTCGCCGGTGTCGGGCTCGACCACCGAGCAGTGCACGCAGATGGTTTTTTCGGCATAGAACGGATCGACATAGGCGCTGGCCTGGTCGGGCATCAGCTTCATGTCGGAGGCTTCGATCGATTTCCAGCCCGCGATGGACGAGCCGTCGAACATAAAGCCTTCTTCGAGGAAGTCTTCATCGACCTGGTCGGCCATGACGGTCACGTGCTGCAGCTTGCCACGTGGGTCTGTGAAGCGGATGTCGACGTACTCGGCGCCTTCTTCCTTGATGAGATCGAGAACGGGGTTGGCCATTCCTATTGGTCCTTCCTGTCTTTGGGTAGAGTTTAGAGCGCGTCCGAGCCGGTCTCGCCGGTACGGATGCGAATGGTTTGTTCGATGGGTGATACGAAAATCTTGCCGTCACCGATTTTCTCGGTCTTGGCAGCGTCGACGATGGCGGCAATGGCGACATCTACCTGATCATCGTCCAGCACGACCTCGACTTTCACCTTGGGCAGAAAGTCGACAACATATTCAGCGCCACGGTAGAGCTCTGTGTGGCCTTTTTGGCGACCAAATCCCTTGACCTCGATCACCGACAGACCCTGAACACCGACCTCTTGCAGTGCTTCTTTGACTTCATCAAGCTTGAATGGCTTGATGATAGCTTCGATCTTTTTCATGGGGCTGCCTCCCTTTGTCGCGCCTTGTGTTGGCGGTGGACCACTTGTGGTTTGGGGCGTCCATGGCATGCTGTAGAGATTGGGCGTGATGAGACGCGATTGTGAGGCGTGCGCCCTCAAACTATGCAACGTGCACAAATTTTATGCATTTTGAAAACTTTGAGGATTTGCGCATGACCGAGCTACTGACGGCGGCCCAGATGCGGGCAATTGAACAGGCCGCAATTGAGTCGGGAGACGTGACTGGCCTCGAGCTGATGGAGCGCGCCGGAGCCGGCGTGGTTGAGGCTGTCTTCGAGGAATGGCCGGAACTGAGTGAGGGCGCGCGCCGGGCTGTGGTTCTTTGCGGGCCGGGCAATAACGGTGGCGACGGGTTCGTCGTGGCGCGATTGCTGGCTGACCGAGGCTGGACGGTTGATGTGTTCCTCTACGGCGACCCAGAAGAGCTTCCACCGGATGCAAAAACCAATTGCGAGCGGTGGCGCGAGGTGGGCCAGATATCCGACATGCGCGAAATGAGCGCCCCGTTCGAAACCATGGATCTGTTTGTGGATGGCGGGTTCGGAACCGGACTAAGGCGTGCCTTGCCTGCTGAATTCCAGGATGTGTTCCAATGGCAGGTGCTGCAGCTTGCGGACCGTATGTTCAGCAGGAACGTCGCCATCGATGTGCCTTCCGGGATCTGTTCCGACAGTGGCAAACAGATCGGTCCCGTTTCTTTGGTCGCCGACTTGATCGTCACATTTCATCGCGCCAAAGTTGGCGTTTACATGAACCTCCCCTTCACGCCGGACGTCGTCCGGGTCAAGCCCATTGGACTGAACGAGACCCTGCCAGCCGAGGTCGCAGACGCGCAATTGGTCCGCCTCGTGGACGTTGCCGAAATCGATCGTGCGAACGTCAAAAAGCATAGGTTCCAGCACAAGTTCGACCACGGGCATGCTCTGATCCTGACCGGGGGCGCAGGGCGAACCGGGGCCGCGCGTCTGGCCGCCCGTGGTGCATTGCGGATTGGTGCGGGTCTGGTGACATTGGGTGTGCCGCCGTCTGCGCAAATGGAGGTGGCGTCACAGATCACGGCCTTGATGCTCACTCGCGTAAGCGACCCACATGCGTTAAGCGCCATACTGGAAGATCAACGTATAAATGCACTCTGTCTTGGGCCCGGTCTCGGGCTGCATGATCCAGCGGCCGCACTACTGGATGCTATACTGAATGAGGGACATCTTCGTTTCACGCGCCGGGTGGTCTTTGACGCCGATAGCCTGACGCTCATTGCCCAGAACGCCGCGCGAATGGAGGCTTTGAACGAGAATGCGGTTCTCACCCCACATGGCGGGGAGTTCGCGCGCCTTTTTCCCGACATTGCAGAAGGACTGAAGGCAACGCCGGATCAGGGACCGGCCTATTCGAAAGCGGATGCGACGCGGCACGCCGCGGCACGGTGCGGTGCGGTGGTTGTGTTCAAAGGACATAACACGGTGATCGCTCACCCCGACGGGCGTTGTTCCGTCCATGCGGGGGCCTATGGCCGTGAAGCACCGTGGCTGGCCACAGCCGGGGCGGGGGACGTCTTGGCCGGGTTCATCACGGGCCTGCTGGCCCGCGGGCTTGAACCAATGGCCGCAGCCGGAACGGCGGCATGGTTGCATGCCGAATGCGCGCGCAGGTTCGGCCCGGGCCTGATCGCCGAGGATCTGCCCGAGATGTTACCGCAAGTGTTGCGTGACTTGGGCGTTTAGGCTGCTGCGGCACCCGCCACGGTCATCGCCGGTACCGACAGTTCCAGTCCATCGGCATAAATGATGTGGGGTGCTTCGAAACCAAGCCGTACCAATGTCATTTCGCGTGGGCCCAGCGACGTGATGAACTCGTTGTCGATCAGGCACCCGGCTGGCATCACCGCTTGCGCTGCCCCGCGCAAGGCCTTGGCGCGCCAGTCGCGCACAAGCACCATCTGAGCGGCGGGTATGATGACACTGTGGGTGGGCTTGGTGTCACCCAGCGCTCCCGCGGCGATCTTCACCGCCTCGTCGGTTGTGCGATAGGACTGGCTTGCGTTCAGTGGCGCAAGGCCCGCGTTCCGCGTGATGATCCTGTCACCAGCCGAGAGATACTCAACCGGAATTTCACCGTCCGCTGTAAGGATAAGGGTGCCGGACACAAGCCCGACATGTGCAATATCAATGCGCAAAGGGGGCATCGTTGCGCCCGTTTCGCGCCCGACCGTATTCGGTTTCATGGCGTCTCTTTCTGTAACCTGCCTCTAGGTTACGGTCACAATACCTGAACACGCCCTTAATGTCGCGTTGTTTTTGCGCAAATACGTCTCGCATCCTTTCAATTGCTTTGCTAAAGGGGCCGGAGTTGCGGGCGTGGCGGAATTGGTAGACGCACCAGATTTAGGTTCTGGCGCCGCAAGGTGTGGGAGTTCGAGTCTCCCCGCCCGCACCAAGAAAGATGCTGTGAAGCTGCCTTATGGCGGCTCACAGGAGTTGCAGGTCCTTGCAGATCAATCCGGGCAGCGCGTCCAATTCATCCAATTTCACGTGACATGCGCCAATCCCCTTGCACACCGCATCCGCGCTGCATAGAAGGGCGCGAATTTCCGATCAGCCCCCATGGACGGGGCTTTAATGCTATGGGAGCACACATGCAGGTCACCGAGACGCTGAACGAAGGGCTGAAACGCGGCTATGCCATCACCGTGACCGCCGCCGAACTGGACGACAAGGTCAACGAGAAACTGACCGAGGCACAGCCCGAAGTCGAGATGAAGGGCTTTCGCAAGGGCAAGGTGCCCATGGCCCTGTTGAAAAAGCAGTTTGGCCAGCGTCTGATGGGCGAAGCGATGCAGGAAAGCATCGACGGCGCCATGAACAAGCACTTTGAAGACAGCGGCGATCGCCCCGCATTGCAGCCTGAGGTCAAGATGACCAACGAGGACTGGAAAGAAGGCGACGACGTACATGTCGAAATGTCCTACGAAGCGCTGCCCGAGATCCCCGAGGTTGACCTTGGCAAGATCAAGCTGGAGCGTCTGGTGGTGAAGGCTGACGACGCCGCGGTCGAAGAAACCCTTGGGTCGCTGGCTGAAAACGCGCAGGACTTCAAAGCGCGCAAGAAAGGCTCCAAGGCCAAAGACGGTGATCAGGTCGTCATGGACTTCCTCGGTAAGGTTGACGGTGAAGCGTTCGAGGGTGGCGCTGCCGAAGATTACCCTCTGGTGCTAGGCTCCAACTCCTTTATCCCCGGCTTCGAAGACCAACTGGTTGGCGCGAAGGCAGGCGAGGAAAAGGCCGTGACGGTCACGTTCCCCGAAGACTATCAGGCCGAGAACCTCAAAGGTAAAGAAGCGGTCTTTGACTGCACCATCAAAGAGGTCAAGGAACCCGTTGCGGCCGAGATCGACGATGAACTGGCCAAGAAATACGGTGCCGAGGATCTGGACGGTCTGAAATCACGGATCACCGAACAGCTGGAAAGCGAATATGGCGGCGCGGCACGCGCGGTCATGAAGCGTTCGCTGCTCGATCAACTGGACGACATCGTCAAATTCGATCTGCCGCCTTCGCTGGTGGACGCGGAAGCCAAGCAGATTGCGCACCAGCTGTGGCACGAGGAAAACCCAGACGTCGAAGGGCACGACCACCCCGAGATCGAAGCCACAGACGAGCACAATACGCTGGCCGAACGCCGTGTGCGCCTTGGCCTGCTGCTCGCCGAGCTGGGTCAGAAAGCCGAGGTCGAAGTGACCGATGCAGAGATGAGCCAAGCCATCATGCAGCAAGCGCGCCAATATCCGGGTCAGGAACGCCAGTTCTTTGAATTCGTGCAGCAGAACCAGCAGATGCAGCAGCAACTGCGCGCCCCGCTGTTCGAGGACAAAGTGGTTGACCACATCGTCGAAAACGCGTCGGTGAAGGACAAGGATGTCAGCAAGGACGACTTGCAAAAGGCCGTCGAAGCGCTGGAAGAAGAAGACTAAGGCATCGTCTTTCCTACAAGTATTTTGGGACTGCGCCACTTGGCGTGGCCCTTTTTCGTTTTGCGTGGGCGCAACAGTATCTTGTGGTGGCGGCCGGCCTTGCCGCCGCAATGATCGAGCATGATTGATGAACGCCCAAACGCGATCATGGTTCGGCTCAGGCACATATGTGCAGCGGCGCTGACCGGCGGTACGTTGGCGCCTGCCACACCGGAGAATGTAATCCGACGTCTGACTATGCTGCGGGCACGGCCAACATGGATTTCAGCCGCCTCTCAAGCATGTCACGGAAGGCGCGCAGGGTTGGCGAGGTCAACCTGCGATCCGGCATCACGATCGTCACATCCGCAGGGTTCGCTTGGGTCCAATCCGGCAGGATTTCCACCAGCGCGCCCTCGGCAAGCGCCCCCTGAACGTCCCAATAGGATTTGAGCGCCACACCAAGTCCCGCAACACACATCGTCCGAACGATATCGCCAGAGACGCATTTGAGCCGTGCCCGCGGCTTGGCAAGGTAGGTGCGACCGCCAGGGCCCAGCAGTCGCCAAGAGGGCGCATCTCCCAAAAGCAACCCATCGCAACCGTCTAAATCTTCGACGGCTGTTATCGGTCCGCGCTGTTCGAGGTAAGTAGGGGCGGCCACAAGGGCTCTGCGATTGTTGGCGATCCGGCGAATGATGTGATGGTTCTCCGAAGTGCCTCCGATCCGAACGGCCAGATCAATGCGCCCGCGGTCCAGATCCTGAACGGCGTCGGTCAGATGCAAGTCAATTGATACGGCTGGATGTGTTTCAAGGAACGAACCGACGATCGGCGCGATGCAAACCTCGCCCAACCGGGAAGGCGCCGACACCACGATGTGGCCCCCAAGCTGGTCGTTTTCATCGTGGCGCTCGGCAAAGGCTGCGGCAGCAGCGGTCAGTTCCCGTGCGTCCACCAGTTTGCGCGCACCAGCAGCCGTGAGGAAAAGCCCCGTGGGTGCGCGGTTGAACAACCGTTCACCAACATGGGCTTCCAGCCGATCCAGACGGCGCGCGATGCTCGACGCGGCCTGCGATCTTTGACGGCCCACAGCCGAAAAGCTGCCAAGCTCGGCAAGATCCTGCATGAGTTCCAAGTCACCGATGAGGTCCACGGACCCTCTCTTTCGCGATCTGCAAGGTTTTGCGTTTTACGCAAAGGAGGTTCGCATAAACCACATCTTCTGAAAAGCCCGAGGTGCTCCAATTCTATGGGTACAGCTCAACAAAGGAGGTTTCCAATGGGTAAGCACGACACGCACTTCTCCTCACCAAGCGTCATCGCCACAGACCTGAACACGGATCATCTGACCGTCCATTGGGCCAAGGGCGGCATGTCGCGGTTCCACTATCAGTGGCTGCGCGACAATTGCCGCTCGGATCAGCGGTTCGACATCAACACGCGGGAACGCAAGGCATTGACCGAAACCATTCCTGCCAACCTGGGCGCCAAACAGGTCGAGATCACGAACAGCGGGCTTCATATCAAGTGGACGGATGACGACACCGACAGTGTCTTTGACCCCGCATGGCTGGCCAAAAATGCTTATGATCTGCCCGGCGCCACATCTCGGGTCAAACCCCAGCCCTGGGGTGCAGAGTATACCCAAAAACTGCGCTGCTTTTCCTACCGGGACGTGATGAACGATCCGCACGCGGCAGCCGCGATGATCGCCGATTTCCAACGCTTCGGTCTGGTGCGCATGGAAGATGTGCCAACGGAACAGGGCGAGGTGGAGCGCTTTGCCGAGCATTTGGCCTACGTCCGAGAGATCGCATTCGATCGGGTCGCCAACATTCGGGTCAGCGTCGATCCCTACACGCTGGGCTTTACCAATGCCGCATTGCCGCTTCACACGGATTGTTCGGGCTACTCATGGCCGCCAAACGTGATGGTGTTCCACTGCCTGCAGAACGATGTGGCAGGCGGTGCATCTCAATATGT
Organism: Tateyamaria sp.; assembly: GCF_059783535.1. Classification (NCBI taxonomy): domain Bacteria; kingdom Pseudomonadati; phylum Pseudomonadota; class Alphaproteobacteria; order Rhodobacterales; family Roseobacteraceae; genus Tateyamaria; species Tateyamaria sp. The sequence continues at coordinate 9,501 of NZ_JBYNDP010000102.1, forward strand.
CGATGGCGCGCAGGTCGTGGCGCAACTGCGCGATGAAAACCCCGAGGCGCTCGACATTCTGACCAAGCATGACGTGGAGTTCCGGCTGTGGTCCGGGAAAGCAGACACGCTGTCCCAATTCCCGCCGGTGATCCTGAACGATGCGGGGGAATTGGCCATCCTGCGCTATGCCAACTGGACAGTGCAGCCGTTGCGCACGGTGCCCTTTGATCTGGTGCCACAATGGTATGATGCCTGGCGCGCCTTGGCCGCGCGAGTGAATGCGCCTGAAAACCGCCTGTCTTACCGGTGCGAGCCGGGTGAAATCCTGCTGATCAACAATCACCGCGTGCTGCACGGGCGGGACGCCTTCGATGACGGGGAAGGCGTTCGGCATTTCCAACAGGTCTATATGGAGTTGGACGATCTGGCGGGATTCCAGCGCATTGTCGAAGGGCAAGGGGGCGCGAGATGAGCTCGCGCATGATGGGTGTCCCTGTCCTGTGCACGCTCTTTGTCGTGCTTTGGAGTTCAGGGTTTGTCGGGGCCAAATTTGGCCTCGACTACGCAGGAACATTCACGATCCTGTTTTGGCGTTACCTCCTGGTTGTGGTGATCCTGGGCGTTCTGGTCAGCATCCTGCGGCAATGGCAACGGATGCCACGCAGGGTGGTCGCAAGGCATATGGTCGTCGGTGCATTGGCGCATGCGGGATGGCTGGCTGCGGTGCTGGGTGCGATTGATCTGGGCTTGTCCGCAGGGCTGGCGGCGTTCATCACGGCATTGCAGCCGATCATGACCGGCGCGCTCTCCGCCCGGATGACCGGAGAACGGGTCGCCACGCGCGAATGGCTTGGTTTGGGCCTGGGTCTTGTGGCGGTGGCCATCGTGATCGGGGATGGTATCGCACTCGGTGGTGCTTTGCTGGCCTATGCCTTGCCATTTCTTGCGGTGATCTCGATCACCATCGCGTCGCTTGTGGACCGCAGCGCGACCGTCAGCAACGAAAACGAGGCACCTCTGGTGCTGGTGACCTTCCTGCATTGCCTCGCATCTCTGTTGGTCTTGGCGCCTTTAGCGGTCGGTATCGAAGGGCTGCAGGCCGAATGGAATGGCAATCTGGTGTTTGCCATCGTGTGGCTGGCCGTCGTCGTCTCGTTGGCGGCATACGGTCTGATGTTTGTCCTGCTGCGCCGGATGCCAGCTCCGCGTGTGGCCAGTCTGACCTACCTGTCACCTCCGGTAACGATGGTAATGGCGTGGCTGCTTTTCGGCGAGACGCTTACATTTGCCGGTGTCATCGGCTTGGGTGTTGCCGCTCTGTCAGTCGGTCTGACCTTGTCAGCGAAGCGCCCTCGGCAAGATGACAGTGCGTGCGAGGTTCCGCCGCACGCCCGGCGCGACGCAATCCCTGCAGAGTAGGGATGCTGGTTTTGGACAAGGGTCGTGGCGGAGTGCAACAGAACGCGCCGCCACGATCCACAAATACCCACCAGCGAGGCGTTAAACCCGCGCTATCCGTCGCGTCTCGGCTCGTCCGGGTTGCTGGAAAACAATGCGATTTTGTTGCCCTGCGGATCGCGAAGATAGGCGACATAGAAATTTGGCCCATAAATCGCACGGAAACCCGGCGGCCCGTCGTCAGAACCGCCAGCGGCAACTGCTGCCGCGTGAAGGTCGCGCACTTGCTTTTGATCGCGCGCCTCGAAGGCCACCATCGTCCCGTTCCCGGCCGTGGCTGACCCTCCATCGAATGGTGATTTGACGTAAAACTCCGGCGACACCGGAGACTGGCCCGGAGGCACAGGCAGCGCGTAACTCAGATCTCCATGATACTCCTCCAGCCGGTACCCGAGGGCCGGCAGGAACGCAGAATAAAAACGTTCGGCAAGAGCGATGTCGTCAACACCAACAGTGATGTAGGCAATCATACTGCATGATCCTTGTTCCGGAGTTTGGCCGTAGGCGCGACTTTACCACCTTTTTGGCGTGCCATCACACTGTGCGGATTAATAGCGAAAACGCAAAGCGCCACGTGACCGTCCTATCTTGATCCTGTGTGTTCCCCAATGCCGCAAAAGCCGCGCCTCAGAACCAGCTCAAATCCTGCAACGAATATCGCGACCGCACCGGAAATTCCGGGTCTTCCTCAAAATCCGCATCACTCACCAGGCATCGCGCGCCACAGACAAGCCGGGCCTCTTTGGCCCGGGCATCCACATACCACAGACGACCGCCGGGCGTGGCGACATAGCCATCGGTGCCATCCTCGATGTCCGTTCGGATATCATCATAGGACGGAATCTCGGTCAGGTATTCTGGATCATAGGCTCCATGGGTGTGGTAGGAGGCCAGAACGGTAATGTTGGACCCGGCGGACAGAGGCGGCAGGCAGGTCGAGGTTCCGCCGCGGCGGGCGGTTGTCGCGACGTAGGCGCCACTGGCATCAACACCAATCAATCCACAATATTCGCGCCCCTCATCAATGGACTGTGCCTGGAGCCCGTTGAACAGGTCGGCGGCAAAGGCGATCTCGGCCTCTGTCTGAGGTTGGGGGCGGGGGGCCATGACAATTGTGGCAGGGTCGCCCCCCAGTTCTGCGTCATCACAGGCGGCAAGTGCAAACAGAACAAGGCATAGGCGTCGCAACATGCGCGCACCTTGGCGACGCAATTGGCAAACGTCAAACGGGGCAAGCAAAGAAAAAGCCGCGCGCCAACGGGACGCGGCTTGCGTGTTTCTATCCGAAGGCGGATCAGGCCTTGGGCTCTTCTTCCTCGGCAGGCGCTTCTTCGGTTGCGATGCCAGCGGATTCGGCCAGCTCTTCGTCTTCCGATGCGGCTGCACCGATGTCGTCGAACAGCTCCTGAATTTCGAACTCGGCAGCGGCTTCCTCTTCGGCGGCCAGCTCCTGGATCGATTTACCCGAGGCTTGCAACTCGGCTTCTTCTTCCGAGCGGGCCACGTTCAGCTGGATAACCACGTCGACTTCAGGGTGCAGGGTCACGTGCACGTCGTGCAGGCCCAGTTCCTTGATGGGGTTGGGGATCACAACCTGCTTGCGGTCAACGGTGAAACCTTCGGCGGTCGCCACGTCCGCGGCATCGCGGGGTGTGACAGAGCCATACAGGTTCCCACCGTCAGACGCCTGACGAATCACGATGAACTGCTGGCCATCCAGCTTTTCACCCAAAGCTTCGGCTTCTTTCTTGGTTTCCAGGTTGCGGGCTTCCAGCTGCGCTTTTTGCGACTCGAAGTCAGCGATGTTGGCGGGCGATGCTACCAGCGCTTTCTTCTGCAGCAGCAGGTAGTTGCGGGCGTAGCCGGGCTTGACGTCCACGACGTCGCCCATCTGTCCCAGCTTGGCCACACGTTCGAGAAGGATAACTTGCATGTCAGTCGCTCCTTATTTCACGGCGTAGGGCAGCAGGGCGAGGAAACGGGCGCGCTTGATGGCACGGGCCAGCTCGCGTTGTTTCTTGGCCGATACGGCGGTGATACGGGACGGCACGATTTTGCCACGCTCAGAGATGTAGCGTTGCAGCAGGCGCGTGTCCTTGTAGTCGATCTTGGGTGCGTTCTCGCCCGAGAAGGGGCACACTTTACGACGGCGGAAAAATGGTTTTGCAGCCATGGTTTAGCTCCCTTTCCTTAGCGGCGCTCGCGACGGCTGTCGCGTTCGTCACGTTTCTGCATCTGGATCGAGGGGCCTTCGGCGTGCTCGTCCACCTTGATCGTCAGAACGCGCATGACATCGTCGTGCAGACGCATCAGGCGCTCCATTTCCTGGATCGCAGGTGCCGGCGCATTGGTGCGCATATAGGCGTAGTGGCCCTTGCGGTTCTTGTTGATCTTGTAGGCCATCGTCTTCACACCCCAGTACTCGTTATCAACGAGGGTGCCGCCATTGTCGGCGAGGACGGTGCCAAAATGTTCGATGAGACCCTCGGCCTGTGTGTTCGACAGGTCCTGACGGGCAATCATCACATGCTCATAAAGAGGCATGGACT
>NZ_JBYNDP010000103.1:0-3236 GCF_059783535.1 Tateyamaria sp.
CTTCGGCCACAATCGCCCCCGGTGCAGCAAACACCGCCTTGACCAGACCGGGCATCGGCGCCTCAACCACATTGCCGTCGCCCGCTGCCGTGGCGTTCACGTTCAGCGGATCGACGATATGGAACGCAATCCCGTAACCGTCAAAGACTGTAGCAATGCTGTCAGCGACATGAACATCCGGGGCAGGATGGCCTGCGATGGTCCATTGCCCCTGCCGCCGCTCGACCGACAACTCGGTTCCATCAAGATGCCAGCGTTGGGTGTCTCGATCCAGAACCTCGACATGAGCGTCCAATACGTCGTCGCCATGCATCAACGGCAAAGAGCGGCGCAATGGTTGCCACAAGGAGAATCCCGCATCGGGGACAACACCGTCCAAACCAGATGCAACCATCGCAGCCGCAATCGTGTGTCTTGGCAGGAGTTTCGGTGGTGCAGTCAAATCATCAATGTCGCGTGCAATCAGGCCGGTATCCACTTCGCCAGCCGCAAAGCCCGCGTGTCCGGCCAGCGCGCCCAGAAAGGCAAGGTTGGTCACGGTGCCTGCCACCTGTGTCTTTGCCAGTGCGTGCGACAAGCGTTTCAGGGCGACATCGCGCGTTGGACCATGCACGATGACCTTGGCGATCATAGGATCGTAGTGGGGGCTGATCTCATCCCCTGCCCGCACACCGCTGTCCGCGCGTGCCACATCCGGGAAACTCAGATGCGTCAGTGTCCCCGTTGCAGGCAAGAACCCCGCAGGCACATCCTCGGCATAGAGTCGTGCCTCAAAGGCATGACCCGAAATCGAAAGGTCCTCCTGTGCGGCAGGCAACGGCTCCCCCGCAGCGACGCGCAGTTGCCATTCGACCAGATCGACGCCGGTGATCGCCTCGGTCACCGGGTGCTCGACCTGTAGGCGTGTGTTCATTTCCATGAAAAAGAAGCCGTCCGGACGCAGCGGGCCCGAGCCATCGACGATGAACTCAACAGTCCCTGCCCCTTTGTAGCCAATGGCTTCCGCAGCACGCACGGCAGCGGCCCCCATGGCCGCACGCATTTCGTCGGTCATGCCGGGGGCTGGCGCCTCCTCGATGACTTTTTGGTGGCGGCGTTGCAAAGAACAATCGCGTTCAAAGAGATGCACAGCGTTCGTGCCGTCGCCAAAGACCTGCACCTCGATATGGCGAGGTTGCGTTACGAACTTTTCAACCAGCACGTCCGCGTTTCCAAAGGCGGTCTGCGCCTCGCTTCGCGCGCTGGCCAAGGCATCTGCAAAGTCGTCGGGTGTTTCCACAAGGCGCATACCTTTGCCACCGCCGCCTGCAACCGCCTTGATCAGAACAGGATAGCCCATCTTGCCCGCCTCGGCCGCCAAAAGATCATCCGACTGATCCGCACCATGGTAGCCGGGCACAACAGGCACACCCGCTTGGACCATCAGGGCCTTGGCTGCGTCCTTGAGGCCCATGGCCCGGATCGCTTGCGCCGATGGTCCGATAAAGGTCAGACCCGCCGCCTCAACTGCGTCCACAAAGTCCGGGTTTTCAGACAGGAAGCCATAGCCGGGATGGATGGCCTGCGCACCAGTGTCCAACGCAGCCTGAATAATCACGTCGCCTTTCAGGTAGCTATCAGCAGGAGCCGCGCCACCGATGGGAACAGTCATGTCTGCCATTTGCACATGCTTGGCCGCCGCATCGGCCTCGGAGTACACAGCTACACAACGCACGCCCATGGCTTGGACCGTCTCCATAACACGGCACGCAATTTCGCCCCGGTTTGCAATGAGGATAGTGTCGAACATCAGTTTTTCCTCACATCCGGAACACGCCAAAGCGTGTGTCCTCAATCGGTGCATTCAGGGCTGCAGACAGGCTGAGGTGCAAAACGTCCCGCGCTTTGCGGGGATCGATCACGCCGTCATCCCAAAGGCGCGCGGAGGCGTAGAGCGGGTGCGACTGTTCCTCGAACATATCAATGGTTGGCTGCTTGAACGCGGCCTCTTCTTCGGCTGACCATGTGCCGCCGCCACGCTCGATTCCGTCCCTTTTCACAGTTGCAAGCACACCTGCCGCCTGCGCACCGCCCATGACGGATATGCGCGCGTTCGGCCAGGACCACAGAAAGCGCGGCGAATAAGCGCGCCCGGCCATGCCATAGTTGCCCGCGCCAAAGGATCCACCCACCAGCATTGTCACCTTGGGCACGGATGTTGTGGCCACAGCCGTCACCATCTTGGCCCCGTGGCGCGCGATCCCTTCGTTTTCGTATTTCTGGCCCACCATGAACCCCGTGATGTTCTGCAGGAACACCAGCGGGATCTTGCGCTGCGAACACAGCTCAACGAAGTGCGCACCTTTCTGGGCGGCTTCGGAAAACAGCACCCCGTTGTTGGCAATGATGCCGACAGGCACGCCCTTGATATGGGCAAAGCCGCAGACCAGCGTTTCGCCAAACCGCGCCTTGAATGGATCGAAACGTGATCCGTCCACGATGCGCGCAATTACCTCATGAATGTCATAGGGCGTGCGCAGATCCGCTGGGACGACACCGAGAATTTCTTCTGGATCGTAGGCGGGTTCCTCGACACTTTGCAGTGTGACGGTTGTTGGCTTGCGCAAGTTGAGGTTGCCAACGCTGCGGCGCGCCAGAGCTAGGGCATGTGCATCGTCCTCAGCCAGATAATCGGCCACCCCCGACAGGCGCGTATGTACGTCACCACCGCCAAGGTCTTCGGCGCTAACCACCTCGCCCGTTGCCGCCTTGACCAGCGGCGGCCCGGCCAGAAAGATTGTGCCCTGTTCCTTCACAATGATCGTCACGTCGGACATAGCCGGGACATAGGCGCCGCCCGCCGTACATGACCCCATGACGACCGCAATCTGGGGAATGCCCTTTGCGCTCATCTGCGCCTGGTTGAAGAAGATGCGCCCGAAATGATCTCGGTCTGGAAACACCTCGTCCTGATTGGGCAGGTTCGCTCCGCCGCTGTCGACCAGGTAGATACAAGGCAGATGGTTTTGCTCCGCGATCTCTTGGGCGCGCAGGTGCTTCTTGACGGTCATTGGGTAGTAGGTGCCGCCCTTCACCGTCGCGTCATTGCACACGACCATCACCTCGTGCCCCATGACACGCCCCACGCCTGCAATCACCCCGGCACAGGGTGCCGCGCCGTCATAAAGCCCGTGCGCCGCCGTCGCCCCGACCTCAAGAAAAGGCGAGCCGGGGTCCAGCAGATTTGCCACGCGATC
>NZ_JBYNDP010000103.1:3336-13488 GCF_059783535.1 Tateyamaria sp.
GAAAATGCTGCGCGCGCATAACGTGCGCAGGAACTCAAAAACAGGTGAAAAAAGAGATGAAACACACCAGTAGATTCGTGATCGCCGCCTGCGCCGCCCTGGCCCTTGCCGGAGGCGCATCCGCTCAATCGCAAGGGGACTGGACCCTTGGTGTCGGTCTGGGTGGGGTTTTCCCCGACTCTGACAATGGGACCGTTGCCTCTCAAACCGCAGATGTCGATGATGGCTATGCGCTGACCATTACCGGTGAATACTTCTTTGCCGACAACTGGGGCATCGAGCTTTTGGCTGCGACCCAGTTTAAACACGACGTATCCTTGTCCACTTCGGGCGATATCGGGTCGGTCAAGCACCTGCCCCCGACCCTGTCGGTCAACTATCACTTCCCCACTGACACCGCTTGGAAGCCGTATCTGGGCATCGGTGTGAACTACACCACCTTCTCGGATGAATCCTCGCGTCTTGGCGACCTTGAGCTGGATGACAGCTGGGGTGTGGCCGTGCAGGCCGGTGTCGACTATGCGATCAGTGATCGTGACGCGTTCCGTGCCAACATCCGTTGGATCGACATCGACAGTGACGTGACCCTGGACGGCGCAAAGGTTGGCACCGCCGAGATTGACCCGATCGTCCTGAACTTCGCCTACGTGCGGCGCTTCTAAGTCCAAGGCACGCATCAATCCTGCACCTCGCGGGTTGCGCGCGCCTTGAGCTCTTTGCGAATGACCTTGCCCGTGACAGTCATGGGCAAGGCATCCAGAAATTCAATTTCCCTTGGATATGAATAGTTTGCGAGCCTCTCTTTCACGAAGGCTTGCAGAGAGCTCGCGTCCGGTTGCGTGCCCGGTTTTGGTACAACATAGGCTTTGACAATCTCGGTTCTCAGTGCATCGGGCTTGCCCACGACACCGACAGTCGCGACGTCCGGATGCGTCAGCAGGCAGTCTTCAATCTCGGCCGGTCCAATACGATAACCTCCCGACGTGATGACATCGTCATCGCGTCCAACAAACCGGATGTCGGGCCCATCTTGTTGACCACGATCCCCGGTCAGCATCCATTCGCCTCGAAACTTGTCCGCCGTCGCCTCCGGTCGCTGCCAATACTCAAGCATCATTGAGGGAGCGCCGCGCTTGACCGCTATATCGCCCTCACCTTCTGTTATGTCGCCATCTTCATCGATGATCGCCACGTCAAAGCCGGGCACCGGGCGGCCCATGCACCCGGGCTTGGTCTCGTATTGCGCGGCGCAGGATGTCACCACCATGTTGCATTCCGTCTGGCCGTAAAACTCGTTGATCGTGACACCCAGCGCGTCCCGACCCCAAGCCAGCATTTCCGCGCCCAATGGTTCACCACCGCTGGCAACCGACCGCAATCCGTCAATCCGGGCGCCCTCCGCCTTCAACATGCGCATAGCTGTGGGGGGGAAAAACACATTCCGTACAGAGGCTTGATCGATGGTTTTCAGGCAGCCTTCCACCGTGAACTTTGACATACGTGCCGCAACAACGGGCACGCCCAAGGCCAACGCTGGCATCAGCACGTCAAAGAGACCACCGATCCACGCCCAGTCCGCCGGCGTCCACAAACAATCACCCGGTTGGCCCAGCTCATCATGGCTGAGCGAGACACCGGGCAAGTGGCCATCCAGAACCCCGTGCCCATGCACTGCACCCTTCGGGCTACCCGTCGTACCTGACGTGTAAATCAGAACGGCCGGTGTATTGGACGTCGCAGGTGCAAAGGGTACAGGATCACCCGGAATACCTGCCTGAGCAGCTTGCCAGCATTGCGCCAATTTTCCGACCAGCGCCTCACCCTCCGGATCCGTCAGCACCAAGGAAACAGCTGCATCGTTGATACGGGACCGCAAGGCATCATGCTTGAATAACTTGAACAAAGGCACTGAAATCGCGCCGATTTTCCAGATTGCCAGATGGGCCGCGGCGCACCAAGGCGACTGGGACAACAACACGCCGACGCGATCACCCTGCTTCACCTCAGCTTGCAATGCCCGGGCCAACCCATCCACCATCTCGGACAAATCGGCATAGGTCACGTCGATACGCCCAGTTGGCGCGAGTTCAATGATTGCGACCTGTTCGTCAGGATGCTTCAGACACTGGGCCGCCATATTCATGCTCCGCCCTCCTGATCAACGACGGAGACACGCCCCCACCTGTCCACGGCATACAGTGATGCACCGCACCGCACAAAGAAGACGGCATTGTCATCACCGGGCCATCCCACGCATTCGCGGCGGTCGCCGCCATGCTTTGCCACATGTGCGTCGGCCACAGCCTCGATCACACCGCTGGCGTCCACGCTCACTTGCCGCTGACCCAGCCAAAAGCCACCGAGCGCGGCCAGAACAACCAAGGTGGCTGTTGTCATGACAACCTGGCGCGGCATCACATCATGGCCGAAACCAGTTCACGCCCCACAAGCATGCGCCTGATCTCTGATGTTCCCGCACCAATCTCCATCAGCTTTGCGTCACGGAATATCCGGGCAACAGGCGCATCATTCAGGAAGCCTGCACCGCCCATGGCCTGAACAGCCTGATGCGCCTGCTTCATTGCTTCCTCGGATGCATATAGGCAGCAGGCGGCTGCATCCTGTCGGGTGACCTCGCCACGATCACAGGCCTTGGCGACCTCATAGACATAGGCCCGGGCCGAGTTCATTGCGGCATACATGTCCGCGATCTTGCCCTGCATCAGCTGGAAGTTCCCGATCGGCTGGCCGAACTGCTTCCTTTCGGACACGTAGGGCATGACCTCGTCCAGACATGCCGCCATGATGCCCAGCCCGATCCCGGCAAGAACAACCCGTTCATAGTCCAAGCCCGACATCAAGACGGCCACACCATGCCCCTCTTGCCCAAGAATGTTTTCGAATGGGACCTCGACATCTTCAAAGATCAGCTCGCCCGTGTTCGAGCCGCGCATGCCCAGTTTGTCAAAATGTGGGGATGTGGAGAACCCGACCATGCTGCGTTCGATCAGGAATGCGGTCATGCCTCGGGCACCGGCGTTCGGATCAGTCTTGGCGTAGACAACCAGCGTATCGGCGTCTGGCCCGTTCGTGATCCAATACTTCGTACCGTTCAGGATAAAGCGATCATTGCGTTTCTCGGCATGCAGCTTCATCGACACAACATCCGAACCGGCACCAGCTTCGGACATCGCCAGCGCGCCAACATGTTCCCCGCTGACCAATCCGGGCAGGTATTTTGCTTTCTGCTCGGGCGTTGCATTCAGCTTGATCTGGTTCACGCAAAGGTTCGAATGCGCGCCGTAGCTGAGAGAGACCGAAGCACTTGCCCGCGCGATTTCCTCCACAGCAACCGTATGGGCGAGGTACCCCATGCCTGCCCCGCCGTCTTCCTCTGCCACGGTGATACCGAGCAGACCAAGCTCACCCATCTCGGGCCAAAGTTCAGGCGGAAAGCTGTTGTCCGTATCGATTTGGGCCGCCATCGGCTTCACACGATCCTGCGCCCAACGGTGAACCATATCGCGCAGTGCGCCGATCTCGTCACCCAGATCGAAAGTCATTGATGCGTGGAACATGGGTCCTCCCCCGATATTCGCCCGTAAATTGAACGCACGTTCAATAATAGCGAGGAAGGATTTCAGTGTCGAGTCCCGGTCAGTGGTCGACGAATTCCCGAAGACTCACGCGGCCATCACCGTCGGCATCGAGGAACTCGATGATCTCTGGCGCCTTGGCCGCGCTTTGCATGCCGATCGCGGCGCGGCATTCAGCACTCACCTTGGCCTCATCCAGACGATACGCCGCTTCCAGCTCGGCCAATGTCACGAATCCACTGTTGTCTGTGTCCGCCTCGACAAAGTCGCTGGCGCGTTGGCGCTCATAGGACGCGATGTATTCCTTCAGCGTCACTTCCCCGTCGCCATTTGCATCATAAAATTCCATGTGTCCGTCGGCCAGTTTCTCGGGTGTCGCTGCCCATCGTTCTTCCCATTGCGTGCCTTTGCACGCTGCCGGAACGTCTGCTCGGGCAATTTGATCGGCCATATCCGCCACCAGTTCGGCGTAGTCGACGATACCGTCTCGATTAGCGTCCAAGGACCGAAAACCGCCTTTGAAGTCAGTGTTCGCGGCCGCACCGGCCAAGGATACCGCAATTAAAACAGAAGCAGTTATTGCAGCCGGTGCACCGGCAATGATGAATTTACGCCACATGGGAACCTCATTGGATAAAAGATGAGGCACGGCATCTTCTGCAATCAGCCTGCGCAGCGCAGCACTCATGGATTCGCCTCGCGCAGCCGCACGGGCTGAAAAGGCGGATTTTTCACTCAGGCTCACCCGAACTTCGAGGGTTTCAGATTTCTTTTCTGTACGCATGGTTGATAACTTTTGGTCAATGTCGTGCTGCCGTCATAAGCCGCACGGAATACACCAAATGCTATCACCAGCGTGCCGGGACGCACGCCAATTCGTGTCCGGACAAAGCGTTTGAGCCTGCTAGAGCGGCGCCCATCCGCCTATTCAGCCGCGTTCAGGCCGTCATGCGATTGTTGATACGGGTGACTTCGTCCCGAATGATCCGAGCTATCAAGGCGCAGTCTTCCAGACTGAAAGTCAGTGGAACACGCATGTCCACAATGCCCGCCAGCACCCGATCACTTGCTGCCATCGGTTTTGACGGCGCATAGCGCCAGCTGTCATAGCGGCTCGTGAATGCAACGGGTTCTGCTGCGCCAAACCACTTCAATTCAACACCGCGCGCAGCGCATTGGCTGATCACCTCGCGCACCGCTGATGCAGCCCAATCCAGCAAAAGGAACTGAATAGATGACCCAACAATTGTTTCTGCCTTGGGACGGTCGATCACGGTCAGGCCAGGCGTCTCGCGCAACCCGTCCTCAATTGCATAGTAGCGGTCGTTCCAACGCTGACACTGCGTTGCAAGATCGGCAATCTGAGGTCGCAGTATTGCCGCGCGCAGGTTGTCCATACGCCCCGAGATGTTGGGCGTGTGGTATTTGATATCGTCGAACACCTCTTTCGGCGGGGCCGCCATATGACGCTCGAAGAGCATGTAACTGCCGGACAGCATCACAGCCTTGGCAGCAAGATGCGGGTCATCGGTGACCAGAAATCCGCCCTCGCCCGAGTTGACATGTTTGTAAGTCTGGCACGAATAGCACCCAATGGCCCCATGCCGCCCCGAGGCGACACCGTTCCATGCGGCCCCCATGGTGTGGGCGCAGTCTTCGATCACTGTTACACCTGCCGCGTTGCACATCGCCATCAGGCGGTCCATGTCGCAGATATGCCCGCGCATATGGCTAAGCAACAGCACCTTCGCCTCGCCCAGTTTGCCCTCGAGATCATCCAGATCGATGGTCAGGCTCTCGGTCACACCGACAAAGACAGGGACGGCACCGAGCGATGCAATCGCCCCGGGCACCGGCGCAAGGGTAAAGGCATTCGACAACACCTTGTCCCCTGCCTGCACTCCAACAGCCCGCAGGGCCGTTGCCATCGCATATCCGCCCGATGCCACGGCAAGGCAGTACTGCGCGCCAACCTCGGCCGCAAACTCCTGTTCCAGCAGTGCGGTTTCCGACAACTCGCCTTCGACCGTGTTGTATCGGTGCAAACGGCCATGCCGCATAACTGAAATCGCCGCCTCGATCCCCGCTTCGGGAATGGGCTCTTGCTGGGTGAAACTGCCGGTAAAATGCTCTGTCATGCGAGCGTTTGTGAGATGTGGCGCAGAACCCGTCAAGACATCCTGCCTTTATTTCATGTTCCGAAAGCGAACCTGCGGGATTACGCCAGTGGGCGCAGTGCCGCGACAACGCTGGGCAGAACAGCGTAGTCATCCAGCAATGCTTCAGGCTCCAAGGCCGCCATGTCTTCGCCAGACGGACCAAAGGTGACAAGGACCGAGGGCACACCAGCTGCGCGCGCTGTGTTCCGATCGGTGTCACTGTCGCCGACCAGGATGCAGGTCTGTTGGTCGACACCCAAACGACGTGTCGCCTCGAACAACGGTTCCGGATTGGGTTTGCGCACAGGCAATGTGTCAGCACCGACCAGGCTGCCGAAGGCGTCGCGCACCCCAAGGTCCTGCATCAATTGTTCGGCCAACCCTTCGGGTTTGTTCGTGCAGATACCGATGGCATAGCCCTGATCCGACAAGGCCGCGATGGCTTGCATAACGCCGGGGTAAAGAGTTGTGCGGCTGCTGATGTCAGCCGCATAGGCTTCGAGGAGTAGCGGGTAGTATTTGTCGACCACCGCATCATCCATATGCTCCACACGTGTCAGACCAGTGCGCAGCATCATACGCCCGCCCCGTAGCGCCACACCCGCATCATCCGGCCCCAGAACATCCCCCAGTCCCATGTCGCGAAAACAGTGATTGGCGGCGGCCAACAGATCCCCGCTGGTGTCCGCCAATGTGCCATCGAGATCGAAAATCACTGCCGCCATGCGTCGCCCCTTCCGGCGGATGACCGCCCGTTCCTGTTGCAAGCCGAAATCTTCTTTGATTGCCGCACGCTTGCGCCTTTACGCCCAGCGGATAAACAGGGCCAAACAAAAATACAAAGAGAAAGCCATGAGCGTTGCACTAATCATCCTGGCCGCGGGCAAAGGCACACGGATGAAATCGGACCTGCCCAAGGTCCTTCATCCCATCGCTGGTGCCCCGATGCTGCACCATGCGCTCAGGGCCGTTTCAGTGCTTGAACCTGCGCACACAATCGTGGTCGCGGGACATGGCAGCGATCAAGTGCACGCGTCAGCGATGGAATTTGACACAAGTGTTCAGGTGGTGATTCAGCAAGAGCAACTGGGCACCGGCCACGCTGTGGACCAAGCCCGCGAGGCGCTTGAAGGGTTTGACGGTGATGTGGTTGTTGTCTTTGGGGATACGCCCTTTCTGCAACCCGGCACCCTAACCCGTATGGTTGAGGCACGGCGCAGCCACGATGTGGTCGTGCTGGGCTTTGACATTGCCGAGGTGCAACCGCGCTATGGACGGCTTGTCATGGACGGCGACCGCCTGATCAAGATCGTCGAATACAAGGATGCCACCGAAGATGAACGCGCCATCCGCTTTACCAATAGCGGGTTGATGGCCTGCGACGCAAAGGTGCTGTTCGAGCTTCTGTCAGAAGTCACAAACGACAATGCATCAGGCGAATACTACCTTACCGCTGTGCCCGAGCTGGCAAATGCGCGTGGATTGAAGGTCACGGCAGTGAAGTGCGATGAGGCAGAAACACTCGGTGTCGACAGCCGCTCTGACCTTGCAGAGGCCGACGCCATCTTTCAGACCCGCGCGCGCGCCGAATTGCTGGACAGCGGCGTGACGATGATGGCTCCGGACACGGTTTACCTGTCCTTTGACACTGTCGTCGGGCGGGATGCCTTGATCGAACCCAATGTCGTCTTCGGCCCGAACGTGACCGTTGAAAGCGGCGCAACCATCCGCGCCTTTTCGCATCTGGAGGGATGCCACGTGTCGTGCGGTGCGATCGTCGGCCCCTATGCCCGCCTGCGCCCCGGCGCCGAACTGGCCGAAGATGTGCGGGTCGGCAATTTCGTCGAGGTCAAGAACGCAACGCTGGCCACCGGGGCGAAGGTGAACCACCTGTCCTATATCGGTGACGCATCAGTGGGCGAGGCCAGCAACATTGGTGCCGGCACGATCACCTGCAACTACGATGGCGTCATGAAACACCGGACCGAGATCGGCGCACGTGCCTTCATCGGATCCAACACGATGCTTGTGGCACCTGTGTCCGTCGGAGATGAGGCCATGACAGGCTCCGGGTCGGTCATCACATCCGATGTGGAGGATGGCGCTCTTGCCATTGCCCGCGCGCCGCAAGTCGAAAAACCGGGTATGGCGCGCAAACTCTTTGAAGTGTTGCGTGCCAAGAAGGCCCGTCAGAGCAGAGGCAGTTAAATGTGTGGAATTGTAGGCGTTCTGGGCGATCATGAAGTGGCCCCCATTCTGGTCGAGGCGCTGAAGCGGCTTGAATACCGCGGCTATGACAGTGCCGGGATTGCGACGATCAACGGTGGTGTCCTGGATCGCCGCCGTGCCGTTGGCAAGCTCGTGAACCTGAGCGACAAGCTGGTGCATGAGCCCTTGGCGGGGAAAGCTGGAATAGGTCACACACGCTGGGCCACCCATGGCGGTCCAAGCGAGGGCAATGCACACCCGCATCGCGCTGGCCCCGTTGCGGTCGTGCACAACGGGATCATCGAAAACTTCCGCGAACTGCGTGCCGAACTGGCCGACGCCGGGATCAGCTTTGAAACCGAGACAGACACCGAAACCGTCGCCCTGATGACGCATCACCATATGCAGCAGGGCGCAGAACCCGTAGAGGCAGCCTTCAAAACGCTGGATGCGTTGGAAGGCGCTTTCGCCCTCGCATTCCTTTTTGACGGTCATGACGATCTGATTGTCGCCGCGCGCAAGGGCTCCCCCCTTGCCATCGGTCATGGTGATGGTGAGATGTTCGTGGGCTCAGATGCCATCGCGCTGGCCCCGCTCACAGATCGCATCACTTACATGGAGGAGGGCGACCGCGCAGTCGTCACCCGCCAAGGGGTCGAGATACGGGATGCAAATGGCGCTTTGGCAAACCGGGCAATACGTCACATCCAGGTCGACGCCGCCCGCGTGGACAAGGCGGGGCACAAGCACTTCATGGCGAAGGAAATCGCAGAACAGCCCAATGTGCTGAACAACACGCTGGCCAACTACCTGGGCAGCGATGGCGAAATCACCCTGCCCGATCCCGGCATCGATTTTGCCAATATTGAACGACTGACGATGGTCGCTTGCGGCACCGCCTACTATGCATGTCTGACCGCAAAATACTGGTTCGAGCAGATCGCCCGCCTGCCAGTCGAGGTCGATGTTGCGTCCGAGTTCCGCTACCGCGAACCACCGATCCCGGGCAAAACGCTGGCCCTGTTTGTCAGCCAGTCCGGCGAAACCGCCGACACGCTTGCGGCATTGCGTTATTGCGAGGGCAAGGCGGACAAGATCGTATCGGTGATCAATGTTCCCGAAAGCTCGATTGCGCGCGAGAGCGACCTTGCCCTGCCGATCCATGCAGGCGTTGAGGTTGGCGTGGCTTCAACCAAGGCATTCACCTGCCAGTTGACTGTTCTGTTGATGTTGGCCCTGCGCGCAGCCCGCGACCGCGGCGAGATTGACGCCGCCACCTTCGCCGATCACGTGTCCGCTTTGCGCAGCTTGCCCGCCCTGATGACACACGGCATCGACCGAAATGCCGTGATGAAGCGTACCGCGCGCAAACTGGCTGAGGCGCGGGACATCCTGTTCCTGGGTCGTGGTGTCATGTACCCGCTCGCACTCGAGGGCGCCCTTAAATTGAAAGAAATCAGCTACATACACGCCGAAGCTTATGCATCAGGCGAGCTGAAACACGGTCCTATCGCGTTGATCGATAAACATGTTCCGGTGGTTGTCATGGCCCCCAGGGACGGGCTGTTCGACAAGACCGTTTCCAACATGCAAGAAGTTATGGCCCGCAAAGGCAAGGTTGTTCTGGTGTCAAATGCGGCTGGCATTGCTGAGGCCGGGGATGGCGTCTGGTCCGAAATCGCCATGCCGGACTGTCCGGACATCATCGCACCCATTCTCTATGCCCTGCCCGCGCAGTTGCTGGCCTATCACACGGCTGTCGCCAAGGGCACTGATGTGGATCAGCCACGCAACCTTGCCAAATCCGTGACGGTGGAATGACCCCCGAAGAAGCGCTCGACCAGATACAGGCGCATGCCGATGTCGAACGTGCGGCGGGCGCAAAAGCCTACCACAAGTCTGACCGGTTGCATTTGGGCGTGCCAAATCCAGTGTTGAACGACCTGTCCAAGCAGTGGCGGCAGACCCTGGACGTGCCAACGCGGGTCGCCTTGGCAGATGGGCTTTGGCAGACAGACATTTACGAGGCACGTGTGGCAGCCGCCAAGCTGCTGACACAAGCTCGGATCCGCCCCGACGAAGCTGTCTGGGCTCTGATCGTATCCTGGGTGCCCGACTTCGACAGCTGGGCCATCGCCGATCACGCCTGCATGGCAGGTCAAAAGCGGCTGGTCGCCGATCCAACGCGC
>NZ_JBYNDP010000004.1:0-79264 GCF_059783535.1 Tateyamaria sp.
CATACCACGCGCTGCCCAGCCGGATCATGGATCGCATGCCTTGGCGCATCCGGGCGATGGCATCGACTTCGCACGTTCCTTCGTGATCATCGGCCGGGCCACCGGCGACGTAGGCTGCAAAGTCAGGACCCAGATCAGGCGAGGCATAGTGGCCGCCCACTGTTTTACCCGCACGTTGGGTCGCGGCGACCTCGGCCAGCATTTGCGGATCGGCATTGGCCATACCAGGGAAATTCATCATCTCGCCCAAACCGATGATGCCGGGCCAGCCCATGGCCTCAGCCACATCGTCAGCACTGATCTCGTATCCCGTTGTCTCCATCCCCGGGGCCGAGGGCGCGCAGGATGGCATTTGGGTCCAGATGTTGACGGGCTGCATCAGCGCCTCGTCATGCATGAGGCGGACGCCTTCGAGGCCAAGCACATTGGCGATCTCGTGCGGGTCTGTGAACATGGTGGTTGTGCCATGTGGAATAACGGCGGCCGCGAATTCGGCAGGGGTCAGCATCCCGCTTTCAATGTGCATGTGCCCATCGCACAGGCCGGGGATCATGTAGCGGCCCTTGGCCTCAATGATTTCAGTGTTCGACCCGATCTGCGCGCTTGCGTCGGGCAAAACGCAGGCGATGCGCCCGTGTTTGATTGCAATATCGTGGTACGGCAACGCCTCGCGCGTGTGCACGTTCACCCAGATGCCACCGCGAATGACGATATCCGCAGGCGTACGGCCAGCGGCGACATTTACGAGATCGGGGGCAACATCGGGCCAGGACGGGAAAAGGTCATGTTCCATGTCCTAAATGATCAAGTTTCGCGGGGAGGTGCAAGAGGGGCCGCGCAGATGTTGTGAAACAGTCATTTCGACAGGCGGTGTTTGGCTGATGACATGACGGATTTGAGTTGAACGCTTTGGGGTGTGCGTGCACGCTTTGGCGCAAGCACAGGGAGAGCATCATGACCGTCACACAGATTCGCCCCAACATGGAAAATTGGCAGGAACGCGTCGATCTGGCTGCTGCCTTTCGCTGGACAGTCCGGCTGAACATGCACGAGGCAGTGGCAAACCACTTCTCTCTCGCCATTAATGACGATGGGACAAAGTTCCTGATGAACCCCAACCAGATGCACTTTTCGCGCATCAAGGCATCGGATCTGATTGTCGTGGATGCCAATGACCCGGAGAGCATGGAGGGGCCGGATGCGCCCGACCCGACCGCATGGGGGCTGCATGGCGGAATGCATCGGCATTGTGCCCATGCGCGCTGTGCCATGCATGTGCATTCGCCTTATGCCACCGCCCTTGCAGCCCTCGCTGACAGCACATTGCCGCCCGTCGATCAGAACGGGTGCATGTTTTACAATCGTGTGGTGGTTGATGGGGACTATGGCGGCCTTGCCTTTGAAGAAGAAGGCGAGCGCTGCGCCAAGCTGTTCGACGATCCCAAGAAGAAGGTGATGGTCATGGGCAATCACGGGATCATGGTGATTGGTGACACGGTGGCCGAAACCTTTAACCGGATGTTCTATTTCGAGCGGGCCTGTCAGACCTATCTGCTGGCGTTGCAGACCGGCAAACCGTTGCGCCTGATCCCGGATGAGGTTGCCGAAAAGACAGCGCAAGAGATCGAGGATTATCCGGAGCAGGACTTGCGCCATCTGGCCGAGTTGAAGGCCATCTTGGACGAAGAAGGATCAAACTACGCCAGTTGATCCCCCACCCTTCTAAGCTGCCCGCTGATCGACCAGCGTGATCGCCTCAAACGGGCCAAGAACCTGATGGATCGGCCGCGCGTGTTCGGGCAGCAAACGGCTTGGAATGTCGGCCAAGACACTGGCGTTCAGTCGTTCCGCATCACGGCGAATGCGCCCGATGTAAAGACTTTCGACCGCGCAACCGGCCGCCACGAGCGCTTCGTGACCGGGGAGGATGACCTGCACGTAGTCGGTCGTGCTACCGCACGTATTCCAGATCGCGGCGCGTCCGTTCACAAGGTGGCGCGCGGGCACAAGCACCGCTTCCTGCCCAAAGATGTATTCAACCTCTGACCCTTTCAGGACAAGCCGCTGTTCGGGTGCGACAACGATGTCGCGTTGGAGGCCGAAATAGGGTGCGCGTATCCGCACCGGGGCAAAGCTGCCACGTGCCGGGACAGTATGACGGACGGTGTGCAGAACGGGAACGATGTCGCCACTGTCTGTCACCACGGTGTCGCCACGTTGCAGGCTTTCTGCGGCGCGATAGCCGCCCGGCGTTGCAATGGGCGTTGCGGGGTGGAGTGATGGCATGGGGCCAATCGGCAGGATGTCATTGCTGATCGCGCTGAACAGCACCTCTTGCGACAGGATCCGCGCGGGATGGGCCAACACGATGTCACGCAGATCGTCCGTCAGGAAGGGCCGGGGCATGTGAACAGGGCGGCTGACGATGCGGTTGCCCTCGGGCCGCTCCAGCGCAAGCCGCCCCCACCCTTCGGGTGCGTTCCAGGCGTATGTGACCCGCAGCGTATGTGTCCGCCCGTCATTGACCCAGCGGATGGCGGCGTGGGTGATGTCAGTATTGTGTCGGTGCAACATCGCTATGCCACCGCCGGGTATGGCGCGAAACGACAGCTCGCGCGGCCACGGAAAGGGGTGTGCGATACCTAGCAGGTCGTGGGGACATTCATGCCCGGCCACCCGCGTTTCGAACACCAGCGTGCCGCGTTCCATCATCGGCCCGAGCTTTGGAACAGACGCCTCTTTGACAAGGCCGGTTTTTGAAAACCGGCCATCCTCGTGATCGTTGACGCCAATCCAGGTCATGCTGCAGCGCGCGTTTTGCGCCACAGGCCCGCTTCGTATCCGCGCAAGGTACGTCGGGCGGCCGGGCCATATCCTTCGCCCGTTTCCGGGTCGAGTTCAGGAAAGATGCTGCATATCTCTTCTACGATCTCGCGCTCGAAACTCTTGGTCGTCTGTGGGCCCGGCAGGAAGCTTTCTGTCGCCAACCCGCCTGAGAACACGACTTGGTGCCGGTCGAACATCAAGTGGACATAGGTGACGGTGCCACCTTCGCGCCGGGTGACAGAGCGGTCGTTGACCAGATCCTTGGCGGCCACCAGAACCTCTCGGTCGCCAAACAGAAGCTCTGCCAGGCTGTCGCGGATCAGCACACGGTGCAGCGGAGAAACCATGACATCATCATGCTGACCAAACGTGCCCGCCCGGATCAGGATCGGGGCATACTGATCCTGTGCTGCGACAGTGCGGGTTCCGATCCAGCGCAGAGGCTGCGGGCCGTCGTCCTGGGTTAGGACAAGATCGCCTTCGCTCAGGCTTTCGACAGGAACATCGCCATCGGGGGTCGAGATCAATGTACCTGCCACGAAGCAAGGGACAGAGGTGGCGTTGACGAAACCGACATCCGTGTTGGTGCCATCCGTCACCGTGTAGGTGAAGTTGAAGTCTTCTTCGTCGCCGTCACCAGCGACGGTCAGTTCGCCATTCGGCCCGATTGTGACTTCCTGACCGGTTGGAAGCGTGATTGTTGTTCCGATTCCTGTAACGGGGTCATAGGCAACCGGCTGGCCGTTGACATGAGTAATGGTCAGCGTGCTGCCTACGGGCGACACGTCATTGTCGAGCACGTTGAACGACGTCACGCCTTCGGGGAAAACATTCACGTCATCGCCAACGGCGACGAGTGATGTCTGAACCGAGTCGCCAGCAATCAGCAAGTTCGAGTCGAATTGGCTATCCGATACGTCAGCGATCCCAATCCGGATCGAGTTCACGACATCCGGGTTGACCACCATGGTCAGGGTCAGCGTGATCGTGAACCCGTCCATTTCAGTGTTGAACTGGTCACTCGAGTTATCGACGAACATGTTGATGTTGTTGGTGGTGTTGATGTTGCCGGGATCGGTGTCGCCATCCCCGACCTCCATTTCGACAAGATCACCGTTGACCCAGACGCCCACGAAATCCTGATAGATCGAGTTCTGGAATTCGGGATACTCTTCCGAGCTGAAGACGAACTGCATCGTCATCAGGTTTCCGTCGGGGATGAAGTCGACGTCCAGATACGAGGCGTCGAAGGTTCGGGCACCTGCGGCTGCGTTGAACTGCCCGTTGTTGTTTTGTCCTGAGGTGTTTGTCGATGTGTTTGTTGCCTGGTTTTCCTGACCGGAGGAATTGGTGAAATCCTCGGCATTGCCCGTCGATAGGATGACACCGGTGTCACTTGGGGTCACCCCGGGCGAGACGCTGTCCCCGTTCGAATAAATGCCTGCGCTGTCGATGTCGCCGGTATAGGACGATGACACCACTTGCACGCCGTCGCCGAAGATCGCGTTGGCCATGTCGGTCGCGTCAACGCCTTCGCGCACCGTTTGAATCGGAAGCTCTGCTGCCGGCATGTTTGCCCCACCCCAATAGTTGCGGACAGAACAAGCGCAGCGCACGCGGTTGATCCGCGCGTCTTGTGTGCCTTTTTATGCACTTGGGTGGCCGCACGTTGGCGACCGGACTGCTGATGCCCTGCCTCGGGTCATATTATTGCGACAACTCTAGCACAGGAATTTACGGCCTGTTAACTGTCTGGCTGGCGTAAGGTGTTCGCAACGCGTCCTTTTCGCCACATGCTTGCAAAAGGACTTACTCATGCAACCCGTTGATCCAGTTGCTCTGACCGCTGAACTTGTGCGCTGCCCGTCAGTGACACCCGAGGATGCGGGGGCCTTGGATATCCTGCATGATCTGCTGTCGTCGGCCGGATTTAATTGTACATGGGCGGACCGTGGGGGCATTCGCAACCTCTTTGCCCGGTTTGGCGCGAAGGGCCATGCGCGAACCTTTGGTTTCAACGGACACACGGATGTCGTGCCTATTGGCAATGCCGAGGATTGGACGATGCCCCCGTTCGGTGCCGAGGAACGTGATGGCGTCATGTACGGTCGCGGCACGACGGATATGAAATCTGGCGTCGCTGCCTTTGCTGCCGCTGCAATCGACTTTGTGACGGGCACCCCGCCCGACGGTGCAATCATTCTGGCGATTACTGGGGATGAAGAAGGGGATGCAGTCGATGGCACAACCGCCTTGCTGTCGCTTATGGAGACGGAAGGCGAGGCGATGAGCGTCTGTCTTGTTGGTGAGCCGACCTGCCCGGAGACGATGGGCGAGATGATGAAGATCGGGCGGCGTGGATCGCTGACGGCGTGGTTCACGGTGACAGGCGTGCTAGGACACTCGGCCTATCCGCATCGCGCCAACAATCCGCTGCCCCCGCTGATGCGCCTTATGGACCGGCTTGCAAGCCATGAGCTAGATCAGGGCACAGATCACTTTGATGCATCGACCTTGGCCGTCGTGACCGTTGATACGGGCAACCCCGCGACCAACGTTATCCCGGCGCAGGCCCGTTCGGCGGTCAACATTCGCTTCAACGACATCCATTCCGGTGACAGCCTGACCACGTGGCTGAAGGCGCAGGCGGACGAGGTGGCAAGCAGCTATGGCGTCGAGATTGATGTGACAGTCAAAGTGTCTGGCGAAAGCTTTCTGACCCCACCGGGGCCGCTGTCTGACCTTGTTGCCCGTGCGGTCGAGGCTGAGACCGGGGTGAAGCCTGTTCTCAGCACATCGGGTGGAACATCGGATGCGCGGTTCGTCAAAAACCACTGCCCGGTTGTCGAGTTCGGGCTGGTCGGTCAGTCCATGCATAAGGTCGATGAGCATGTGGGCGTGGCGCACATTCGTCAGCTCAAATCCATCTACACCCGCATCCTTGAGGATTACTTCAAGTGACATGGCAGATTGAACAGACCGACGATCTGGGCACGTGCCACGCACTGCGCCGTACCGTGTTCATCGAAGAGCAGGGCGTGAGCGAGGCGGAAGAGGTGGATGGCCGTGATGGTGATGCGCTGCATGTTTTGGCCTGTATAGGCGACGCACCGATGGGGTGCGCGCGCATCCTTGTGCAAGGATCTGTCGCCAAGATCGGGCGTGTCTGCGTCTTGAAGAAAGCGCGTGGCACGGGCCTTGGGGCTGCTATCATCGAAGCATGTCTTGAGGTTGCGCGGCGGCAGGATGGGGTATCGAAAGCCAAACTGGGTGCGCAGACCCATGCGTTGGCGTTTTATGAACGGCTTGGTTTTGAAGCCTTTGGTCCCATCTACGACGACGCAGGTATTCCGCACCGCGATATGGAGCGGCCGCTTTGACGCCCACTTTGGTGGTCATGTTGAAAGTCCCGCGACCGGGCCGCGTCAAGACGCGCTTGGGGCGGGACGTTGGAATGGTGGCCGCCGCATGGTGGTTCCGTCATCAGGTGCGCGCATTGTTGCGCCGGATCAACGACCCGCGCTGGCGGGTGGTGCTGGCCGTGGCGCCGGATCATGAAGGACTGCTGAGCCGTGTCTGGCCAAGTCGGTTCGAGCGCTGGCCGCAGGGTGGCGGAAATCTTGGCGACCGGATGATCCGCATGATGCGACGGGCGGGTGGTCCGGTCTGTGTGATCGGCGCGGACATCCCCGGCATTGACCGAATGCGTATTTCGAAGGCATTCGCCGCGCTGGGCAATCATGACGCTGTGTTCGGGCCTGCGCCGGATGGGGGATACTGGCTGATTGGCATGAAAACAGGCTCTAAAATGGGCAAATCCGCGTTGGACGGTGTGCGCTGGTCAACGGAGCACGCACTGGCTGACAGCCGCGTCGCCCTTTGTTTGCCCCGTGTCGCTCTGGTCGACACCTTGGCGGATGTCGACACGGTCAACGATTTGCCATGACGACCCCGGATGTGCGTGCTACCTCGAACGCATGAGCCGTATTCCCACAAAATCCGAGATACTGGACTGGATTTCCTCAAATCCGACCCTGACTGCCAAGCGTGACATCGCCAAGGCGTTCGGGATCAAGGGCGCTGCACGGATCGACCTCAAACGTCTGTTGAAAGAGCTTGAGGCCGAGGGGCATCTGGAAAAGCGCAAGAAGACCTATCAGGATCCGGACCGCCTGCCGCCTGTCAGTGTCTTGCAGGTTGAAGCGCCTGATGCGGATGGTGATCTGTTTGCACGACCGATGGAATGGCAGGGCGAAGGGGTTGAACCGAAGATTCTGGTCCTGCCCCGCGCATCTGATCCGGCGCTTGGCTCGGGGGACCGCATTCTTGCCCGCCTCACCTTGGTCAAAGAGAACGACCATAACTACGAAGCGCGCCTGATCCGTCGCATAGGCACCAACCCACGCCGCATATTGGGCGTGTTTCGCGCGGGCGCTGAGGGTGGACGTATCGTGCCCGTGGACAAGGGCAGCGACAAAGAATGGTCGGTCCCTGCTGGTGCCACCCACGGTGCCAAAGACGGCGAGTTGGTCGAGGCGGAGCAGGCTGGCCCCAAGAACCGCATTGGCTTGCAGCGCGCCCGTGTTGTGGAGCGGCTGGGTGATCCCTCAGCCCCCAAGGCGGTGTCACTGATTGCCATCCATGAACATGGTATCCCGGACGCCTTTCCTGACGCCGTGATTGCCGAAGCTGATGCGCAGAAGCCTAAGGGATTGAAGGGGCGCGAAGATCTGCGGGACATGCCGCTGATTACCATCGACCCGTCTGATGCGCGTGACCATGACGACGCATGTTACGCCCATGCCGATGACGATCCAAAGAACGAAGGCGGGCATGTCATCTGGGTCGCGATTGCGGATGTGGCCGCCTATGTCACGCCCGGTTCAGCACTGGACCGTGAGGCGAAGAAGCGCGGTAACTCTACCTATTTCCCGGATCGGGTTGTGCCGATGCTGCCGGATCGGCTGTCGGGCGATCTCTGTTCGCTTCACGAAGGCGTGCCGCGAGCCTGTATTGCCGTGCGGATGCAAATTGATGCGCATGGTGAGAAGATTGGGCACAGCTTCCATCGGGGGCTGATGCGGTCGCCTGCATCCCTGCACTACGAGGAGGTGCAGGCGGCAATTGACGGGTATCCGAATGAGCGCACTTTGCCCTTGCTAGAGCCTGTTTTGCAGCCTCTCTACAGGGCTTACGCTGCGCTGGTTGACGCGCGCAATCGCCGCCAACCGCTCGAGTTGGACCTGCCAGAACGCCAGATTGTGCTGGATGAGGACGGCACGGTGCGGTCGGTCGCTTTCAAGGATCGCCTGGATGCGCACCGCCTGATCGAAGAGTTCATGGTGCTGGCCAATGTGGCTGCGGCTGAGACGTTGATTGCAAAAAAGTCTCCGCTGCTGTTCCGGGTGCATGAGGAACCGTCGCCCGACAAGCTTGATAACCTGCGTGAGACGGCGCAAGCGGCGGGGCTGACGCTGGCAAAGGGGCAGGTGTTGAAGACTGCGCATCTGAACCGGCTTCTGGCGCAGGCAGCGGATACGGAAGATGCCGAGCTGATCAACATCTCGACGCTGCGGTCGATGACGCAGGCCTATTACAGCCCGCAGAACTTTGGGCATTTTGGCCTTGCTCTGCGCAGCTACGCGCACTTTACGTCGCCCATTCGGCGTTATGCAGACCTGATCGTGCACCGCGCGCTGATCGCGGCGCATGGCTGGGGTAAGGATGGGCTGACGCCTGAAGATATCGAGAACCTTGAGAAGACGGGCACCCATATCTCGGACACTGAGCGCCGGTCAATGGTGGCCGAGCGGGATACGACGGATCGCTACCTTGCTGCCTATCTGAGCGAGCGGGTGGGTGACGAGTTGGAAGGGCGTGTGGCCGGGATCGCCAAGTTCGGTATCTTCGTGAAACTGGATGATAGCGGTGCAGACGGTTTGGTGCCGATGCGGTCCATCGGGGCGGAATACTTCCACTTCGACCGCGAGGCGAACACGCTGATGGGGGCTGATACCGGCATGATTATCAGTTTGGGTCAGCGTGCGACCGTGCGTCTGGCCGAAGCAGTACCGGTGACTGGCGGCATCGCCCTGGAGCTTTTGTCATTGAACGGACAGGCATTGCCACGCGGCCGGCGTAGCCCGGCAGGTCGCAGTCCACGCCGCAAGCCTGCCAATGCCAAACGCCGGTCCGACAAGGCCAAGCGCAAGGTGAGCCGCAAGCGGCGCTAACCCAGCGCTGCTTCGACCCGTTTCATGTAGTCGACCAACATCACGTCCTGTTTGACGCGGCGCGACAGGGCCGTTCCGCCCGGCGTCGATGCCATGGCGCCCAGCATCGCGGCGACGCTGGCGTCTGCGGCACTGGGTTTCGATCCAAACAGGAACGGGCCGTGCCATAGGCGATCAGTGATCGCCAACAGATCTGGCTCAATCCGCTCGAGGCGCTCACCGGCAGTCAGGCGACCAAGCCCTTGCGCATCCATGCCGCGCAAGAGCATCCGGCGGATGCCACGGGTGATGAACTTGCGCAGAAACGTAGGTATTGCAGCGAAATATGTGTCTCTAACAAGGGGCCAAACAGCCTTGTCCCCCCAGCGGTCCATCACGACATGGAAGTACATGTGTTCTTCGGCCATGCGGATGAAGGCGCGCGATGTGGCGCGATCCAGATCGCTTAGGCCCTTGTCAAAATGAGCGCCGCGTTCTTCAAGCCAAGCGCGGATATTGTCGCTGTCGCCGATGATTTCGTCATCGACCCACAGTGCGGGTAACTTCCCCTTTGGCCAGTTGCGCGGATCAGCCGTGTCCTTGCGCTGCCAGGGCAGGCCAGACAAGTTGAGAAGGTAAAGGGCTTTGACGCAAAACGGGCTGCCACTGGGTTGGCCAAAGGCGGGAGGGTAAGTCACAAGGGTCAGCATCTTTCTCTCCTGTTCAATGAAATCTGAGGTTGAGATACCGATCCGTGCTGTCAGAAACTGGCAGCACATGTGATATGACTGAAGCATGACCAGAACACACCGTCTTTTCCAGTTGATGCAGACACTGCGTCGTTTGACACCCCCCATCACGGCACAATCACTTGCCCATGAAATGGATGTGTCACTGCGCACGATCTATCGCGATATTGATGAGCTGCGTGGCCTTGGGGCCGTGATTGATGGTGAAGCGGGCTTTGGGTTTACGCTGATCGAAGATGCTTCGTTACCTCCGCTTGGTTTTGAAGACGATGAGTTGGAAGCGTTAGTTCTTGGCCTGCGTGACGTTGCAGTCATTGCGGACCCGGCACTGGCCAAGGCAGCAACGTCTGCGCTGGCAAAGATTCAGGCCCGCGTACCGCCGAAACAGGCGCACCGGTTGAAACATGCCGTGCTGGACGCGCGTCGGTACTGGCGCCCTGATCCACCGCGCATTGATGTTGGCACGCTCAGGCAGGCGGCATGGGACGAGGTCAGCGTGCACTTTGCATATCAGGACGCCAAGGGCGATCAGACCGAGCGGACCGTCAAACCGCTGGGCATCGTTTATATGGAAAACACCAACGTTTTGCTGGCCTGGTGCCATCTGAGGGAGGACTTCCGGGTGTTCCGGTTGGACCGCATGGACGAGCTGTGCGTGACAGACCAAAGCTTTCGTCCGCATCGGGTGTCGTTGTTACGTGATCACCTCGCGCGCATCCGGGCCGAGGTGCACGAAGTGGCGAAGGACCGCGCCCATTTCGACTGAGACTTTGCCGGACGGCCGATTTTCGCTACATTAGGGAAAACGCGGCACAAGCGATTATGAGGCAAAACATGCGGTGGGCAGTCACCCTTTGCGCTGCGGGCAGCGCAATACTTCTTGCTGGAGCGGCAATCTCACAGGCCATTCCATCTTCGATCAGGCCGGAACATCGGCCTGTCGCAGATACAGTTGCCCGGTCACAAACATTGTCCCCGCTGGAGGTCGCAACCCTGACGGTTGTTCGCCCGCAACTGCGCCCGACTGCCTTGCAGGCATCATCCTCACTGGCGGTGGATACACCTGCTTCGAACGCAGATTTTCAGCGATGGATCAGGGATTTTAGACCACGTGCATTGGCGCAAGGCATCAGCGGAACAACCTTTGACCGTGCCTTTGACGGTGTGCGCTATGATCCTGACGTGATCCGGTTGGATCGAAACCAGTCAGAGTTCACCAAGACGATTTGGGAGTATCTGGACAGTGCGGTGTCTGACCGGCGTGTACGCAACGGCAAGCAGGCGGTGCGAGAGCATCGTGATGCGCTGGAGGCCATCGAGGCGCGCTACGGTGTTGCCAAGGAAGTTGTTGTTGCTGTTTGGGGTCTTGAGAGCAGCTATGGCACCATTCGCGGATCGAACGACGTTGTGCGAAGCCTTGCGACGCTCGCACATGATGGGCGGCGGGGAGAGTTCTTTGAAGGCCAGTTGATCGCGGCGCTCAAAATCCTGCAAAGCGGTGACACAAGCCCACGCAACATGACCGGGTCATGGGCTGGGGCCATGGGGCATACGCAGTTTATGCCGACATCCTATCTGGACCATGCTGTTGATTTCACGGGCGATGGAAAGCGTGACATCTGGTCGGATAATCCGACGGATGCGCTGGCCTCAACCGCTGCCTACTTGGCTGGGTTTGGGTGGATCAAGGGCCAGCCTTGGGGTGTCGAGGTGACGCTGCCGCGCGGCTTTGACTATGCGACGGCCAGCCGCAAGGTGACCCGCATGCCGTCGCAATGGGCCAATCTTGGGGTTGTTGGTGTCGATGGGCAGCCGGTGCCCGACTACGGTTCGGCTTCCATCCTGCTGCCTGCTGGTAGTCAGGGCGTTGCGTTCATGATCTTCAAGAATTTCGAGGTGATCGAGCGGTACAATGCGGCGGATGCCTATGTCATCGGTGTCGGGCATCTCAGCGACCGGATTGGCGGGGGGGCAGGCTTCAAGGCAGCCTGGCCCTTGCAGGATCGTGCTTTGACCTTTTCGGAACGCAAGGAAATGCAGCGCCGTCTGACGGCTGCGGGGTTCAGCACGCAGGGTGTGGATGGTCGGATCGGGCCGAAGACCCTGGAGGCCGTACGCGCGTTTCAGCAGTCACAGGGTGTGGTTGCAGATGGGTACGCGTCGCTAAGCTTACTGAACCGCTTGCGCTAATTCAAAGGCCGCTTCGCGACGCTATGTTTTAGGGGGCTCTGCCCCCGCCCTTTGGGCTCCCCCGAGGTATTTTCTGCCAAAAGAAGGTTTAGCCCGGTGACATGCCGCGCAGGCGTTCGCTGCGGCGGCGGAGGAGTTCGACGGTTGTCAGCAGGGCGATGGAAATCACTACAAGGATTGTTGCCACGGCGAGAATGGTTGGGCTGATTTGTTCGCGCAGGCCGATGAACATTTGCCAAGGTAGGGTTTTCTGGCTGGCGGATCCGACGAAGAGGACCACGACCACTTCGTCGAAGCTGGTGATGAAGGCGAATAGGCCGCCCGAAATTACGCCGGGCAGGATCAGGGGCATTTGTACGCGGAAGAAAGTGGTCACCGGCCCTGCGCCCATATTGGCCGCGGCGCGGGTCAGGGAGCGGTCGAAGCCTACCAGCGTCGCAGTGACTGTGATGATGACGAAGGGGATGCCCAGCACGGCATGGGCCAGCACCACTTTGACATAGCCCACAAAGCCTTTGTCGAGGCCCAATGTGGCCTCCATCCAGTTGCCGAGTTGGGCGTAGAAAAAGAACATGCCCGTGGCGGAGATGATCAGAGGCACGATCATGGGCGAGATCAGGATGGCCATGATTGTCCCTTTGAATGGGACATGGCTTTGGCTGAGACCGATGGCAGCGAGCGTGCCGAGGCTGACCGAGATGATCGTGGCGAGCGGTGCGATGATCAGCGAGTTCTTCAGTGCCAGTTGCCATTGCGGGTTGGTGAAGAAGTCTCGGTAGTGTTTGAGCGAGTATCCTTCGGGATCAAGCCGTAGCATTTCGGGCGTGAAGGTAAAGAAATCCTGTGCATTGAACGAGAGCGGCATGACCACGACGATGGGGGCCACAAGGAAGAAGAAGATCAGCCCGCAGATCACCCGAAAGCTGCAGTACCAGATGCGCTGACCCAGCGTGGCATATGGAGGAAGGCCCATGGTCGTTACCCCAGCTTGACGTTGTCGATGCCCACGATCTTGTCATAGGCCCAATAGAGCACCAGCACGGCGGCCAGCAGGATGGTTCCGAGTGCAGCGGCGAGGCCCCAGTTCAGCGATGACGAGATGTGGTAGGCGATCCGGTTCGAGATGAAGACTCCCTTGGTCCCACCCACGATTTCTGGCGTAATGTAGTAGCCGATGGCGAGAATGAAGACGAGGATCGACCCAGCCCCGATGCCGGGCACCGATTGCGGGAAGTAGACGCGCCAGAAGGCGGTCCAGTTCGTGGCCCCCAGCGACTTCGCGGCACGCAGGTAGCTGGGCGGGATCGTCTGCATCACCGAATACATCGGCAGGATCATGAACGGCAGCAGGATATGCGTCATGGCGACAATGGTGCCGAACTGGTTGTTGATCATGATCAGACGGTCACCATCACCGACCAGGCCGATCCAGACGAGGACGTCATTGATGACCCCCTGTTGTTGCAGCATGACTTTCCAAGCTGACGTGCGAACAAGAAGAGAGGTCCAGAACGGAAGCAGGACGAGGATCAGAAGAAGGTTCGCCTGTCGCATTGGCAAGTTGGCGAGCAACCACGCGATGGGATAGCCCAGCGCGATGCAGGAGAAGGTGATCAGCAGCGACATCCAGATTGTGCGACCAAAGAGGGTCAGCAGGATCTGTTTTTCCTCGGGCTGCCAAGCCACGCCATCCGGTGTCTTCTGAGCATCGACGGCATTCAGGAAGTAGCCGGAGGTGTATGTACTGGAATGCGTCTGAATTGTCTTCCAGACGGTTGCTCCGGCCCAGTCTTCGTCCATGTCGGCAAAGGCGGCTGTCATGGTCGGAACAGGCAGATTGGCTGCTTGTGCCTCGGCCAGCAGATCGGCGCCAGTGCCATCATACGCCGAAAGGTCAGCGGTTTTCAGATCCAGTGCCAAAGCAGTGGCCACGGCTTCCCACGGATCGCGGGTTGCAGGGCCGCGGCCTTGCTGCGTGGCCGTGTAAACCGCCCATGCCGTGTAGGCTCGCGTGGTGCGGGGCAGCAGATCGGAAATCGTGGCATTCGGAGCGAAATTGATGTCACCACTTGCAGATGCATCCGTCAGCGCAGCGACGCGGGCGCGCTGCTGGTTCAGCAGTGCGGTGTCAGCATCGCCCGTGGCATTGAAAATACCGTGCCATGTTTCACCGTCCTTCCATGCACCATTCAGCTTTTCGAGCGGTTTTTGAGTTTCCTTGCCAATGTCATCGAGTGCCCGACCGGACTGGCGGAACAGAGACGAGACACCGGTCTGTTCATAGTTGAGACGTGTTCCGAGCCGTGTGTGGCGCTTGGCTTCTGCCGCGAGAAACATGTCGAAATACATCGCTTCGTAGACAGGTTCGCTGGGGGGCGTGCCGGAGTTCGGATTCCAATCTGCCAGCGCCTCAACTGTCATGGGAAGCGTGTTTCCGACAATCTGGTTTTCGACCGATCGAAACAGCATGGACGCGATGGGTACGATGAATGTGATGAGGACAAAAATCAGGAGCGGTGCGATCAAGCCCAGCGCCCGCAGTTTCTGGCGCCGCAGGGCGCGCGCAAGGCTGCGTTTCAGCGGGGTGCCGTCAGCGGCAAGCATCATCTCGGCCATGGATCAGGCTCCTTTCGCAACGACAATCATCGATGTCGCTGTGCGGTGGCGGATCTTCATGACCTCTTGGTATTCGGGATCGTTATATGCGGCCAATGCCGCCTCGTATGTCGGGAACTCAAAGACGACATGGCGCGAAAACTCCGGCCCTTCCATCGACTGTGCGTCACCGCCACGCACCAATGGGACTGCGCCGTGTGACAGCAGGATCGGCGTGTCTTTTTCGACGTACTCCTTATACGCCTGCGGGTCGTTCACGGTGATGTGGCCGATGATGTAGCCTTTGGGCATGGTCGTCCCCCTTGGTGGTGTAAGGCGGGGGTGTTCCCCGCCTTACGATTGGTGTGCAGTAAGGCGGACGTGTCGTCCGCCAGACTTGGGCTTATTGTGCCAACCACGCCTGGAATTTGGCGTCGATGTCGTCGCGGTAGTCAGCCCAGAACTCGTAGTTGTAGAGGAACGTGTTCTTGGCATTGTTGGGGTCGGTCGGCATGTGTGGTGCCATGTCGATGCCCAGCTCCGCGTGTTGACCTACCAGTGGCGCAGACGAGGCGCGTGCAGGACCGTACGAGATGTACTTGGCTTGGTCTGCCAGACGCTGCGTGTCGGTCGCGAACTTGATGAAGTCACGCGCACGTGCTTCACGCTCCGGGCTCAGGCCCGTTGGGATGATCCAACCGTCAAGGTCGAACACCTGCGCGTCCCACAGCATGCCGATGGGCTGCTTCTGCTCTTCGATGGCAGCGAACAGACGACCGTTGTAGGTCGAACCCATCACCACTTCGCCATCGGCGAGCAGTTGAGGCGTGTCGGCACCGGCGGACCACCAGATCACGTCGTCCTTGATGGTTGCCAGCTTGTCCAGTGCCTGCTGCTGACCTTCTTCGGTTGCCAGCACGTCATAGACGTCATCCTTGGCCACGCCATCACAGAGCAGTGCCCATTCCATGTTGTTGATGGGACGCTTTTCTAGCGAGCGTTTGCCGGGGTACGCTTCTGTGTCGAAGACGGCGCAGACGCTTGTGGGTGCTGTGTCACCTACGAGGTCGGTGCGGTAGCCGAATGTGGTCGAATAAACGATCTGGGGGATGAAGCAGTCGCTGACAAGCAAGTCGCCGAAGTCGTCTGCAGCTGATGTACCATCAGGTGCGGCTGCCAGATCTTCGTCCGGGTCGATTTCCAGCGCTAGGCCTTCGTCGCAAAGACGGATCGCGTCTGCAGCCACCACGTCAACGACGTCCCAGGTGACGCTGCCTGCTTCGTTCATGGCGCGCAGTTTCGCCACAGCTTCGGCCGAACTTTCGTCCCAAACTGCAGTCACGCCGGGGTTGTTTTCGATGTAAGGCGCGACATAGGCGTTCTGTTGGCTGGACTGGTATGCACCGCCCCAGCTGACAAGTGTCATGTCGCTGGCCATGTGGCCGTCGGCAAATGCCGTGCCTGACGCGAGCGTCAAAGCCGTTGTGGCAAGTAGGGTCTTGGTGAGTTTCATGAACTTACTCCCATTGTTAGCGCCCGTTTGATCTGTGCGAAGGCCGGACCACGGGCGTCGCCCTGGCCTTCTTCCTCATGCTCAGGCGTCAAGCGCCCGGCAATCTTGTGGCAACCATCCGATGTCAATCTGGGTACCCGGTGTCAGGCGGACCTGATCAGGTGCGTTGCGTGTCTTGATGACGAAATCGTCGTTCCCGGCAACCCGCA
This sequence comes from Tateyamaria sp., assembly GCF_059783535.1. Lineage (NCBI taxonomy): Bacteria > Pseudomonadati > Pseudomonadota > Alphaproteobacteria > Rhodobacterales > Roseobacteraceae > Tateyamaria > Tateyamaria sp. The sequence continues at coordinate 16,295 of NZ_JBYNDP010000004.1, forward strand.
GGCGGGTGCGGAAGATGTCGCCCATATAGATGAATTCCAGCACTTCGGCCTTTAACGTGTGCGCGTCAGGGCTGAGCCGTTCCTTGTTCATTTCAACCCTTTCCGGGCGGATGGACACGCGGGTGCGTTGACCCACTTCGGACACGTTCACCGGTTTTGCGTCAATGATCTCGCCATCGTCCAGAGTCACCTCGCACTGGTCGCCGGCGATTTTGCTGACAGTGCCCATGAGCGTGTTGTTCTCGCCGATGAACTGCGCAACGAAGCTGTTTTCCGGCTCTTCATACAACTGATCCGGCGGGGCCAGCTGTTGAATGCGTCCGTCGTCGAAGACAGCAACGCGGTCGGACATGGTCAGCGCTTCGGTCTGGTCGTGGGTCACGTAGACCGTGGTGATCCCCAGATTGTGTGCCAACCGCGTGATTTCGAACTGCAGCGTTTCGCGCAGTTGCTTGTCGAGCGCACCGAGCGGTTCATCCATCAGCACCAGCTCGGGTTCGAAGACCAGCGCACGGGCCAAGGCGATCCGCTGCTGTTGGCCACCAGACAATTGCGCCGGGCGGCGACCCGCGAAATCCTGCATTTGCACCATGCCAAGGGCGCGCATGATTTTTTCTTCGCGCTCGGACTTGCCGATCTTGCGCACCTCAAGCGGAAAGCTGAGATTTTCGGCAACCGTCATGTGTGGGAACAGCGCATAGTTCTGAAACACCATACCGATCCCACGCTTGTGCGGCGGGATGTTGTTGATCGGTTTGCCGCCCAACTTGATCTCGCCATGCGTGGCTGTCTCAAACCCCGCCAGCATCATCAGACAGGTCGTCTTGCCCGATCCTGACGGCCCAAGCATCGTCAGGAATTCGCCCTTGGGCATTGAGAGGTTGAGATCTTTGACGACGAGGATTTCGCCATCATAACTCTTCTGCACACGTTCGAATTCGACGAACGCGTGGTCGGTCGCAGTGTTGGCCAAATCTGGCTCCCCGTTCTTGTGGCGATCTTTCGCCGCCGCTTTGACGCAAACTAAACCGAGGTGGATGGTTCAATGCAACCAACTATGACGCAAAACAACGATTGGTAGCGCAATCCGGTCGGAATCACTGCACTGTTGTGCGTTTTTGGGCATTGTTCCTGTGACGTCGAAACGGGGAGTGGTTGGGAATCATGGAATGTGCATTTGACATTGGGGAGTATCACTCACGGCTGGAGAAGGTCCGGACGGCGATGGCGCAGGCCAACCTGGTATGCCTTTTGATCACGGACCCGTCGAACATGGGGTGGTTGACCGGATATGATGGTTGGTCCTTTTACGTGCATCAGGGTGTGATTGTGACGCAAGACGCCGATCCGATCTGGTGGGGACGTTTGCAGGACGTGGCAGGCGCGATGCGAACAACTTGGATGGGCGAAGATGGCGCGGTCGGATATAACGAACACTACATCCAAACCTCAACCCGGCACCCAATGGAGGACCTGGCCAGCCGTCTCTCCGGTCGTGTCGGGGTCGAGATGGACAACTACTACTTCTCTGCCAAGGCATATGCAGTGCTCGAAACCGCCGGGCTTGAGCTGGTTGATGCCACGTCTCTGGTGAACTGGTGCCGTGCCGTTAAGTCAGATGCCGAGATTGCTTTCATGCGCAAGGCGGCCCGCATTTCTGAAGCGGTGATTGACGGTATGGCCGAACGTATCGCGCCGGGTGTACCAAAGAACGAGGTGGTTGCAGCGGCCTACGGTGACGCCATCCGCGGCGTTGATGGCGATTGGGGAGACTACCCTGCAATAGTACCGCTTGTACCGTCAGGGGCAGACTCCGCCGCCCCGCACCTGACATGGAACGGTGATCCGTTTCAGTCGGGAGAGGCGACCACACTCGAGATTGCAGGGTGCTACCGTCGATATCACGTGCCATTGAGTCGATCAGTTTTCCTTGGGCACCCTCCAGACGAGATGAAACGTGCCGAGGCCGCGGTTATCGAGGGGCTGGAGGCAGGAATTGATGCCGCCCGCGCGGGCAACCAGGCGCGGGACGTCGCGGCGGCTTTGAATGGAGCGCTGAAGAAGGTTGGGATCGAACGCACCGCACGTTGCGGGTATCCCATCGGGCTGAGCTATCCGCCGGATTGGGGCGAACGCACTATTTCATTCCGGGCAGAGGACGACACCGTGCTTGAGCCGAATATGACATTTCACTTCATGCCCGGCCTATGGATGGACGGCTGGGGCCTGGCCATCACGGAAAGCATTCGGATCACGGAAAGTGGACCTGCGGAATGCTTCTGTGATCGGCCAAGGGAGATGATTGTTAAGAACTAGGTGGCGGACTTGATCATGTTCCCGTCTACGAGCTGCGTATAACACTCGTCCAACGCGGTCCGTGCCCGGCGCCCCATCTCGGCAATCTCATCTGGTGAGATGATGAGAGGCGGTGAAATGACCATACGGTCATAGACATGTCGCATCACCAGGTTGTTCGCAAAACACCGTTCGCGGCACATGAAACCGGCCGTGCCCGCATCCATGGCGAACTTGGCGCGGCTCTCTTTGTCTGGTGTCAGTGCCAGTGATCCCATCATACCGGTGATCGTTGTTTCCCCAACCAACGGGTGTTCGGCCAGACTGTGCCACATCTCGTGCAGCGCAGGTATTGCAACATCGCGCACATGGTCCAGCACGTTTTCTTCTTCAAGGATACGCAGATTTTCGAGTGCGACGGCGGCGGCAACAGGATGACCGGAATAGGTGTAGCCGTGATTGAATTCTCCTGACCCGATCACCTCTGCCACTTCATCACAGACCACGGAGCCACCGATAGGTTGGTATCCCGAGGAGAGTCCCTTGGCGATGGTCATGATGTGCGGCTTGATCCCTAGCGTTTGAGACCCGAACCAGTTGCCGGTGCGACCAAAGCCGCAGATCACCTCATCAGCGATCAACAGGATCTCGTACTTGTCGCAGATACGCTGGATTTCGGGCCAGTACGTGCTGGGCGGGATAATCACACCGCCTGCGCCTTGGATGGGTTCAGCTATAAAGGCGGCAACCTTGTCTTCGCCATGTTCAAGAATTGCCGCTTCCAATTCCTGTGCGCGAGCCAGGCCAAAGTCCTCCGAGCTCATATCGCCGCCCTCGGACCACCAGTTTGGTTGGTTGATGTGCACAATACCCGGAATGGGCAGACCACCTTGTTCGTGCATGGCAGCCATGCCGCCCAGTGACCCCGATCCGACAGACGAGCCGTGATAGGCATTCTTGCGGCTGATCACGATCTGCTTTTCGGGTTTGCCCTTGATCGCCCAGTAGGTGCGAACCATGCGCAGGTTGGTATCATTGGCTTCCGAGCCTGATCCGGCAAAGAAGACGTGGTTCAAATCCCCCGGTGCCAGTTCAGCGATCTTTTGGGCCAGCGCGATGGCGGGCACGTGGGTCGTTTGGAAGAATGTATTGTAGTAAGGCAGTTCGCGCATCTGCCGGGCGGCAACATCCGCCAGTTCACTACGCCCATAGCCGATGTTCACGCACCACAGGCCCGCCATGCCGTCGAGGATTTCGTTCCCTTCGCTGTCGTGCAGGAACACGCCCTTGGCGCGCGTGATGACTCGCGCGCCCTTTTCCGCCAACTCGCCCCCGGCGGTGAAGGGGTGCATATGGTGCGCTGCATCCAGCGCCTGGAGCTCAGACGTGGGCAGATGGTTTGTGATGGCGGGCATAGAAACCTCGGGTGTTGAACAACGTGCGGAGAATATGGGCAAAGGCGCAGTCGTCAATCCAGCATCTGCAATCCTGCTGGACGCATGGGACAAAAGTTGGTTTCATGTGCGCTGACCCGGGCTTACCGGGCGTGATACGGGGAGTACACAATGAAGACTACACTGCTGACTACAGTCGCAGCGTTTGCCCTGTCGGGCGCTGCCTTGGCCGACGAAGTGCGCGTATACAACTGGTCTGACTACATTGACGAAGACCTGCTGACGAAGTTCGAGGAAGAGACCGGGCTTGATCTGGTCTATGACGTGTTTGACAGCAATGAAGTGCTGGAAACCAAGATGCTTGCTGGCTCGTCTGGCTATGACATTGTGGTTCCATCGGGCACATTCTTGCAGCGCCAAATCAGCGCGGGCGCCTTCCAGAAACTGGATGCATCCAAACTGCCCAACGCGGAAAACCTGTGGGATGTGGTTGAGGCACGTACGGCGCAGTACGACCCGGACAATGCCTATTCCATCAACTACATGTGGGGCACAACCGGTATTGGTGTGAACGTTGGCAAGGTTCAGGAAATCCTCGGCGAAGATGCACCGCTGGGATCGCTTGATCTGGTTTTCAAACCCGAAAACATGGAAAAACTGCAAGCCTGCGGTGTGCATTTTCTGGACGCACCGACAGAGATGATCCCGGCAGCTCTTCAGTACATCGGTGAAGATCCTGACAGCCACGATCCCGACGTTCTGGCCAAGGCTGAGCCTATCCTTATGGGTGTTCGCCCCTATGTGCAGAAATTCCACAACTCGGAATACATCAACGCACTGGCGAATGGTGATATCTGTGTCGCCTTCGGTTGGTCCGGTGACATCCTGCAAGCACGTGACCGCGCGGCCGAGGCCGAGAACGGCGTTGATGTTGCTTACAACGCGCCCAACGAGGGTGCCCTGATGTGGTTCGATCAGATGGCGATTCCCGCAGACGCCCCGAACCCCGAGGGTGCGCATGTGTTCCTGAACTTCATTCTGGATGCACAGAACATGGCGCAGGCGTCCAACTACGTTTACTACGCCAACGGAAACGCAGCCTCGCAGGAGTTTCTGGTTGAGGATGTGATCGGTGATCCGGCCATCTACCCGGACGAAGCGACGCTCGAGAACCTCTATACCACAACACCGTATCCGGCCCGCGTGCAGCGGACGGTGACGCGCATGTGGACCAAGATCAAGTCCGGCACATGAAGCCGACTTTCGGGCGCGAGGCATCCCCTCGCGCCCATTCTTTTTGAACGGAATTCCCCTTGGCAGAGACTGTTTTCGCCCCCTGGGACGACCCGAACGGGAAACCGCTGATCCGGTTTCGCAATGTCACAAAACGTTTTGGTGACTTTACAGCCATCGACGATCTGACCCTCGACATCTTTGAACGCGAGTTCTTTGCCCTGCTGGGTCCGTCCGGCTGTGGCAAGACAACAATGATGCGGATGCTGGCCGGGTTCGAGAACCCCACGGATGGCTCCATTGAACTAGCGGGTCAGGACATTGCTGGCGTACCTGCGAACAAGCGGGCGGTGAATATGATGTTCCAGTCCTACGCCTTGTTTCCGCATCTTTCGGTGTGGGACAATATCGCCTTCGGCCTGCGGCGTGAAAGTAAGGACAAGGAAGCCATTGCCACGCGGGTCGAAGAGATGCTCAAGCTGACCCGGCTTGAAAAATTCGCGCGCCGGAAACCGCATCAGATTTCGGGTGGACAACGCCAGCGCGTGGCGCTCGCCCGATCACTGGCGAAGGCACCAAAACTACTTTTGCTGGACGAGCCGCTTGGAGCGCTTGATGCCAAACTGCGCGAAGCGACGCAGTTCGAGTTAATGGACATTCAAGAAAAGACCGGCACAACCTTTGTGATTGTCACCCACGACCAGGAAGAGGCGATGACCGTCGCCAGCCGCGTAGCTGTTATGGACGAAGGGCGCGTGATGCAGGTTGCCACGCCCGAGCGTATCTACGAGGCGCCAAACAGTGTCTATGTTGCGGACTTCATTGGGGACGTAAATATTCTCCACGGCCAGGCAAAACCGACGGATGACGAGACCTACGAGATCAACTGGGCCGCGCAACAGACACCGGTGGTCGCCGCAAGCACGCGCCCGTTTTCGGATGGCCAGACATGTCACCTCGCGATCCGGCCCGAGAAGGTATCGATCCACAAAGACAAGCCTGAAGCCGACAATGCTGTGCATGGCAAGGTTCTAGATATCGCGTATCTTGGGAACCTTTCTACCTACCATGTAGAATTGCCTACCGGCGACATCATCAAGGCACAGGTCGCCAACACGCGCCGCATCTCGCGTCGGGATTTCACGTGGGAGGATCCGGTCTGGGTCAGCTGGACCACGACAGCCGGGGTTCTTTTGGCCGAATGAGGCGCACGGTCCTCATAGCCATCCCCTACGCGTGGCTTCTGGCGCTGTTCCTGATCCCGTTTGCGGTGGTCTTCAAAATATCACTGTCGGATATTGCGCTGGCCATTCCACCGTACACGCCCACCGCAAAAGACGGCATCTGGAATATGCTGTCACAACTGGATTTCGAGAATTTCATCTTTCTGACCGAAGATGATCTGTATTGGAAAGCTTATGTCAGCTCGCTTCAGATTGCGCTGATTTCGACCGTTCTAACCTTATTGGTTGGCTATCCAATGGCCTACGCGATGGCCCGCGCACCAGAGCAGTGGCGCCCCACCCTACTGATGCTCGTGATCCTGCCGTTTTGGACATCGTTCCTGATCCGCGTCTATGCATGGGTCGGTATTTTGTCAGGCGAGGGTTTTCTGAATCAATTCCTGTTGTGGATCGGCATTATTGATGCACCGCTGACCATCCTGAACACCAACACCGCGGTCTACATCGGCATCGTTTACACCTACCTGCCCTTCATGATCCTGCCGATCTATTCCGCACTTGATCGGCTTGACGGCTCGCTGATTGAGGCAGCCGAGGACTTGGGGTGTTCGCGGATCAAGGCATTCTGGTTGGTGACGATCCCGCTATCGCGCAACGGCATTATTGCTGGATGCTTCCTGGTCTTCATCCCAGCGCTGGGCGAGTTCGTCATCCCGTCACTGCTGGGTGGGTCAGGGACATTGATGATTGGCAAGGTGCTGTTTGAGGAGTTCTTCTCGAACCGGGACTGGCCGGTCGCGTCGGCTGTCGCCGTTATACTGCTGCTGATCCTGATTGTGCCCATCGTTCTGTTCCAGCGGAACGAACAGAAACAGGTGGAGACCGAAGGATGAACCGCCTGTCTTCGTTCAATGTCGTGTCGCTGACGCTTGGGTTTGTTTTCCTTTATGTGCCAATGCTGATCCTCGTGATCTACAGCTTCAACGCATCGAAGCTGGTCACAGTCTGGGCCGGGTTTTCCACCAAGTGGTATGGTGAACTGCTGTCCAACGAGGCCTTTTTGGATGCGGCGTGGGTGACGCTTCGCGTCGCGGTCATATCATCAACCATTGCCACCATTTTGGGCACGATGGCGGCCTATGTGCTTGTGCGCGGCGGGCGCTTTCTGGGCCGCACCCTTTTTTCCGGTATGATCTATGCGCCGCTTGTGATGCCCGAGGTGATCACCGGGCTGTCGCTGCTTCTGCTGTTTATCGGGATTGGATTGGATCGCGGCGTTTTGACCATTGTTTTGGCGCATACGACGTTTTCGATGTGCTTTGTATCAGTCGTGGTCTCTTCGCGCTTGGTCAGTTTCGACAGGTCGCTTGAGGAAGCGGCGCTCGATCTTGGTGCGTCGCCTTGGGATGCCTTTCGCCTGGTGACATTGCCAATCATTGCGCCTGCCGTCATTTCTGGCTGGCTTCTGGCCTTCACGCTCAGCCTTGACGATCTGGTCATCGCTTCGTTCACATCAGGGCCTTCGGCCACAACCCTGCCGATGAAGATATGGTCGTCCGTACGGCTTGGTGTCAGCCCTGAGATCAACGCCCTCAGCACCATTCTTATTGGGATGGTCACGGTCGGTGTCATCGCAGCATCGCTGGCGTCAAAACAAGCGGCAGTTCGGGCAAAACGGGACGAACAGGCGGCTGCTCGCGCCACATGAAGCGCATTTTTTCACAATACGCCTATGCATCCGGACCAAGAGATGGATGCTGGTGGGATGAAACGGCCGAAGCAACGGCGCGCCCCGCGTTGGTGGGTGATGTCAAGTATGACGTCGCCATTGTCGGGGCGGGTTTCACTGGTCTTTCTGCGGCGTTGCATCTTGCCCGGCGTGGTGCGCGGGTTGTTGTTCTGGATGCCAATACGTCCGGCTGGGGCGCATCAGGGCGCAACGGAGGATTTTGCTGCCTGGGGGGCAGCATGCGTTCCGATGCGGCATTGGATCAACGATATGGCTATTCAGCGAGACGGGCGTGGCGGACAACGGAGCGGGTTGCTGTCGAGTTGGTTACGCAGTTGATTGACGATCTGTCGATAGATGTGGATCGGCATTCGCACGGCGAAACCTGTCTTGCGCACAGGGCGCGCGCCTTTGAATATTTTGAAGGGGAAGCCCGCGCTGCCTATGAAAACTATGGCGTCGAAGCTGACATGCTGCCCGCCTCGGGTTTAGCGTCAGCTGGTTTGTCTGGCCCCTTTCAGGGTGCGTTTACAATCCCGATTGGCTTTGGCTTGAATCCGCGGAAGTTTCTTGATGGGCTGGTCAAAGCTTGTTTCGAGCTCGGTGTGGCGATCCACGACAACAGCCCGGCTCTGAACATCACCTCCGGAGCAGTAAAAACACCGAAAGGTGCTGTTCGTGCGGAACAGATAATCGTCGCGACCAACGGCTATTCGAGCGAAGACATCCCGGCCTGGATGGCCGCACGTTACATGCCCGCTCAATCCACTGTTGTCGTAACGCGCCCGTTGACCGATGAGGAACTGCAACGACAGGGATGGACAAGCGATCAGATGGCGCATGACACGCGGCACCTGCTGCACTACTTCCGTTTGATGCCGGATCGGCGGTTTCTGTTCGGAATGCGCGGTGGGTTGCTCTCGGGCGCCAATGCAGAAGCAAAGGCGCGTTCTTCAGTGATGCGCCACTTTCACTCCATGTTCCCGGCGTGGTCCGATGTTGACATCACGCATGGGTGGTCGGGGCTGGTCTGCTTGACGCGAGATCGCGTGCCCTTTGTCGGGGCAATACCTGAAATGTCGGGCGCGCTGGCTGGATTTGCATACCACGGCAACGGTGTAGCAATGGGCACGTATGCTGGGCATGTTCTGGCAGATCTCGCGAGTGGGGATCGTCCAGATCATTACCCGGATGTCATGTCGACTGCCCCAAGGCGTTTCCCCTTTGGACGCTTTCGCCGCCTCATCATGCCAAGTATCTACACCGGGTTTAGAATAAGCGACGCGTTGCCTTAGGACGCTTCACGCAGCCCTGTCACATTGTTGGCATGCACCATGTATCCACTTTCAAGCACCAACAGGGTTGATCCATTGTCGATGCGCGCCTCGTTTACACGGTTGTAGGCCAGTGCGGGCTCCGTCAACAGAACCTCTCCATTCGCTGCGCTTTCAACCTGGAAAGAGTACTCGCCATATGGAAGGGCCGTTCCGTCCGCGTCCAAGCCATCCCAGATATATGGTTCGGCGCTGACCGGCAGGCTGCGGCGGGCGACTTCAGTGCCCTGTTCGTTTGTTACCACGAGGGTCACAGCATCTGCAGCGACGGGCGGGTTGGGAGCGATGGTTATCGACGATCCTTCAAATTTGACCGGCCCTTGCACCAACGCCTCCATTCCGATCCAGTTGGCAGCGCCTGACATGTCATTGGCACCCAGTGCGGAAAGCATTTCTTGCATCAGATCATTCGTCATGACCTGCTGTTCCACCATTGAGAATTGCGCCAGCTGTGCCGCGTATTCGGACGAATCGATTGGTTCAAGCGGATCCTGATACTCGGCTTGCGCAGTAAGCATTTTGAGAAACACTTCGAAATCCGAGCTTAGAACACTGGAGGTTGCAGCGTTGCCGATTGCACTATTGGTCGTCTGTGCTGCAGACGATGTTTGTGTGATATCCATGTTCAAAGCCTCATATCGATGCCAGTTGTCACAACGTGCGAAACACGTGCGAGTGGAATTGTCGTTTGATGTTCAGCACGAGTTTCGTCAGCCGTAGCTACGTCACCGCTGCTGGTCTCTTCTTGCTGTGCGGCACGCTGTTGCCCTTGATCAAAGGCAAAGGACACATCCTCGAAACCCAAATCGTTCAGAGACTTGGCTAGATCGTCGATGTTGCGCCGCATCAGATCCAGCGTTTCGCCACGATCAGCTGCAACGCTCACGATGATACCCGTTTCGCTTGTCGACATGATCATGCGAACACGACCAAGTTCCGCCGGGTTGAGCGCAATTTCAATAGGTCTGTCAGGCGCCTTTTTAAGTGCTTCCGCAATGCTGTGAGAAAGATACTGAGGCAATTCCGCGCGCGGGGCCTGAAATACTGTCTTGGCGGTGTTCGGCGCGTTGGTTAGGCGCGTTTCCCAAGGCAGCTCATCAGCTTGGTTCGTCGGTTCGGTTCCGACCATAGACTGCTCTGACAAGGTTTGAACGATTGTGTCTGCAGTTTGTGTAGGTTGCGTTTGCGTTGCGACGCTTTGAGGAACCAAGGGGCTACCATATGCGCCGATTCCAGATGTATTTGAAGTCGCGGCCTGCTGGTCTAACAGTCTTACGGTCGCGGTGATCGGTTCATTGGATCTTTCTGGAAGCCCTTGGAGCGTTTGCATTTGTGCCGGTGGCGTTGTCGCTACAAGTGACGAAGCGCCCGTTTGACTGCTTGCGACAGCCTGTGCAGCGAGGTTCACTTGGGCTGGATCGACACGGTTAGAGGGGTGTCGTGTTTGCGCTTCGGGCGTCAGCGATGCAACACCAGCTTCCCGATTGAGCCGCTCGACTGTGTAATTGGGCGACATGAGAAGCTCACGCTGATGAATCCTGTTGCTGGAGTCTGTGGGCGTCGATTCCTTGGGTTCACCGCCTTGCGTCGTTTGTTGTTCTGTTCCGATCATCCCAGCTAAGGCCACCGGTTTGATGTGCGCCTTGCTTTCAGCTTCATTGGGATTGCCCACGGCCACCGCGTCAGACGCCAGGTTGGTTTGTGATAAACCTTGGATCATTGCCGATATAGGTGAAGCCTTTTTGGACTGAGTAGAATGCGCATAGGGCTCTTCGCGAGAAGTATTCCGAGCGTGTTCTGTAGAATTGCCGGATGCCGTTCCGGCATCCATTATTTGCCCGGTCTCACCATCAGACGCCGTCGATGTCTTATGCGTGTCTTTTGCCTCCGTGACCCGGTTGACAGGTGGCGCTTCGCCCTCGCTTGGAAGATCAGAGGCACGCGGCGCATCCGAAGCAGTTTTCTCAGCCTGTAACGCGGCTTCATCTTCGACCTGAGCGATTGGGCCGGAATGCGTTGGCTCGGTTGTCTTACTTGCGTCTTCTCCCATCTCCAGCGCGAAAGGCGTGTCTTCCATATGGTCTGGCTTTGATTGAGTCGGCGTCGTTGGATCAGTCTTGGCGCCCGTACTGATGATTTGGATGGGTTGCACGCAATTCTCCGGGGTTCTTCCACGTTTCGCGCACATTGGACCAGCCATAGTTACTGGTTCTTTACCGCTGATCTGCAAGGCTCCGAAAAATTCATCCAATTCTAAGGAACGCCAATGCTAACAACTTCTATATCTACTGGTTTGCCGCCATCGGCTGATCACCGCGACACGTCCTTGCGCGCGGCTGCCGCGAAAGTTGAGGCAGCATTCCTTGCAGAAATGCTGAAATCGGCCGGGCTTGGAGAAAGCCGTGACGCATTCGGAGGCGGCGCGGGCGAAGATCAGTTCTCATCTTTCCTGGTGCAAGCCCAGGCTGAAAAAATGGTCGAAGCAGGTGGCATAGGTCTGGCCGAGGCACTGTTTGAATCACTAAAGGAACGCAGCAATGAGAAAGGATGAGTTTCAAATCACACTGGACGAACTAGAAGACCTGCTTGATGCGGAAAGAACCGCTGTTCTGAATGGGAACATTGATGAAGTTGGCCGACTATTTGATCAAAAATCGCGTTTGCTTGAACAGCTTGGCGGTTGGGATGCGGCCAATGCCGAGGTAGCGGCTGAATTGCGGATCAAGCTCGAGCGGAATCAGAACCTTTTGGAATCGGCTGCAGATGGCGTGCGATCTGTGGCCCTACGATTGTCCGCGGTCAGACGTGTCCGTGAGTCTCTTGACACATATGACGCACGAGGTCAGCGCACGACCGTCGATCTAAAGTCCTGCGGCGCATTGGAAAAACGGGCTTGAGCAAGATTAGTTCAAATCCGCCATTTTCGGATTTTCGACTTTAGGAATGTGTTAGGCAAATCGCGGTCATGGTGATCGCGCACTTGGCAGCAAGTGGCGCATTGCCCCGGGAAGGGGTCTGCATTTGTCAGAACGGCAGTTTGGCCGTCCCATCGGGGGGCGGGACGTAAACCAGGGCGCAAAGCGCCGTGACAAAAGGAAATGCACATGTCGAGCATTCTTACGAACAACAGTGCAATGGTTGCGCTGCAGACCCTCAAGGGTATCAACAAAAACTTGGCGATGACGCAGAACGAGATTTCGACAGGTAAGACTGTCGCGTCTGCCAAAGACAACTCGTCCATTTGGGCGATTTCCAAAGTGATGGAGTCGGACGTTGCTGGTTTCAACGCGATTTCGGACTCTCTGAGTGTTGGCGAGGCAACGGTTGCCGTTGCGTCCGCTGGGGCTGAGCAAATTGTAAATGTTCTTGAAGAGATGAAAGAACTGGCCGTTTCAGGTAACAGCGAAACAGCTGACTTCGAGAAAATCGAAGCAGACATGGCTGAAAAAACAGCACAAATTGTCTCCATCATCGGCGCGTCACAGTTCAACGGTGTGAACCTGCTTTCAGCCGACACGGATGGTAGTGGTAGCGCAACTCAGCTCACTGTTCTGTCGTCGTTGGATCGTGTTGGATCTACTGCGCCGGCAGCGTCGACAATCGACGTCGCAAGCGTTGATTTCGAGACCAATCTGGACATCGCCGGTCGGACCGCAATAACAGACCAGGCATCAGCCGCGACAGCACTGGGTGAAATGGAAGCATTCCTTCAAACCGCGATTAACGGAGCTGCTCAATTGGGTGCCTCTGCAAAGCGGATCGACGATCAGAACACCTTTGTTGGCAAGCTGACTGATGCGATGAAATCTGGTATCGGTGCGCTTGTCGATGCCGACATGGAAGAAGCATCTGCACGTTTGCAAGCCTTGCAAACTCAGCAGCAGCTGGGTGTTCAGGCGCTTTCGATCGCCAACCAGGCACCGCAAACAATCCTGTCGTTGTTCCGGTAATCAGACAGCCCGGGGCGTTGAGGTTCGACGCCCCGGCACTCCTCTGACATGAACTCCTGAAAGGCGATGGTGTGAATGCAACCTCCCAAGCCATGCGTGGCTATGCTGAACATGCGGTATCAACCAAGAACGGACGACGGGCGGAATATGAAATCATCGCCCGTGTAACCCAAGGTTTGCGTGATGCGGCCACCGAGGCCAAATCAGACTTCCCAAGCTACGCGCATGCATTGCACGACAATCAAAGGCTGTGGACAGCCCTGGTTGTCGATATTGCCGATAAAGAAAATCCACTGCCAGAAGATCTCAAAGCCCGGATCATCTATCTGGCGGAGTTTACACGCCATCACACCAGCAAAATACTGCGAAAAAAGGCATCAGTGTTGCCTCTGCTCGAAGTGAACATGGCTGTTTTGCGTGGTCTGAAAACGGAAGGACCTTCAAAATGAGCGGTCTCATTCTAAAGCTTAGTCCGAAAGAGCGCATACTGATCAATGGAGCGGTCATCGAAAACGGCGATCGCAGAAGCCGACTGGCAATTGTTTCTTCCGATGCGAACATCTTGCGTTTGCGTGACGCGATCCACCCGGAAGACGCGACAACTCCGGTTCGGCGGGTATGCTATGCTGTTCAGCTTGTTTTGTCCGGAGACAGCGATAAATCCGAAGTGCGTCAATGGTTGTTACGTAGTGTCGAGGAGTTGAGCCAGATATTTGTTGACACTGACAGCCGCAAACATCTCGATGTTGCGTCGCACGCCCTTGTGCACGACGATCACTACAAATGCCTAAAAGCACTGCGCGCCCTTCTACCTCGTGAAGAGCGTTTGCTGGCGGCAAGCCACTAACCATGTATCAACCTGTATTGATTTCTTCCGGTTTGGTCGGGTGGCAGTTTCTTAAGCGAACGTATGACCAGCAACTTTCGGTATTCAGCCAATCCGCGGAACTGAAGCGAGATACCGATCATTTTGCGGAGAAAATCGCATCCGTCAGCACGGCTGAAGAATTGGTTTCAGATCGTCAATTGCTGACCGTGGCAATGGGTGCCTTTGGCTTATCAGACGACATAAACAACACTTTCTTTATTCAAAAAATGTTGAGCGATGGAACGACTGCGGATGACGCATTGGCAAACCGCTTTTCAGACAGCCGCTACCGAGATTTTTCGGAGGCATTCGGCTTTGGCCCTGGGGAGATCAGGGGCGCACTAAAACCAGGCTTTGTTGATGATATTATTGCGAAGTTTCAAGCCAACAGTTTCGAAGTCGAAACCGGCAATCAGGATGAGTCGATGCGGATCGCCCTTTACGCCGAGCGGACGCTGCCAGACGTAGTTCAAGGCTCAGCAACCGACGCAGCGAAGTGGTTCAGCATCATGGGGCAACCGCCGCTAAGAACTCTTTTCGAGACCGCGCTGGGCTTGCCCCAAGCTTTCGGGCAAATCGACATTGACCAGCAACTGTCCGTTTTTCAGGAAAGGTCTGAACGCGTGTTGGGCGTCAGTGATCCCGCGGATTTTGCTGACGCAGAAACACTGGATCGTTTAGTAACAACATATTTGGCGCGCTCGCAGTTGGGACAGATAGGAAGCGGTGCGACGGGCGCATCAATCGCTCTCACACTGCTAAGCCCATAAGTTAGTCCGATCACTCGGTGACTGGCTGCGCTTTCGCAGTAGTCGAGGCGGCACCAGAATTTTTGCAGGCCGTCAGCCACGCAACGGCAAGTGCTGCGATTAACGTGCCGAAATACCTTTGTTGGCGTTGCTGCCGCCGCGGCGCAATGCCAAGTTCAATTGGTCAAAACTATGCGCGCATCCTTCGCTGTGAACCAGTGTCATGGCCTTGTCTAGATGCGGCCACGCCTGAAGTGCCGCATCTACTTCGGCATCCGTTCCCTGTGTGTAGAGCCCTGCGCTTATCATCATTTGGTTTTGCGTGTAGACGCTCATGAGCTTTCGGACCTGTGTGATTGTCTCATTCTCCGCTCTTGAAGCCGCCGCTGGCAGGCTTCGCGAAACGGATTGCAGAACGTCGACAGCTGGAAAGCGTCCTCGCTCTGCAATTCCTCGATCCAGCACCACATGCCCATCCAGTACACCGCGCAGTATGTCAGCTATGGGTTCATCCATATCAGAACCAGCAACAAGTACGCTGAAAACCGCCGTTATGTCGCCCTGGTCTGGTCCGCCTGGGCCAGCACGCTCGCAAAGTGACATGATCAAATGCGAAGTGGAGGCAGGGAAACCGCGCAACACTGGCGCTTCACCCGCAGCAACCGCAACTTCGCGATGTGCCTCAGCAAAACGAGTGACAGAGTCAGCCAACAACAGAACAGATTTTCCCTCATCGCGGAAATGCTCTGCAACAGCCATGGCGGTCCAAGCGCATCGGCGCCTCAGCAACGGGGATTGATCAGATGTCGCCGCAACAACAACTGAACGCGCTAATCCTTCAGGCCCAAGGACATCATCAACAAACTGGCGTACCTCGCGGCCCCGCTCACCGATCATCGCGATGACGACAACATCTGCCGACATGCGCTGAGCCAATCGACCCATCAGGCTCGACTTTCCCACGCCGGAACCAGCAAAAAGACCTATCCTCTGCCCCCGCACAATCGGAAGCATTGTGTCAAATACAACATGCCCCGTGTCTAATCGGGGACCAAGCGCCCGCCGAGACGCTGCATCCGGTGGCTCGTTCTTCAGGGCACGCGGCGCCAATCCTCGACCAAGAGGCTTTCCATCAAGCGGGTTACCATCCGGGTCAACAATGCGGCCGAGCCAACTGTGATTTGGTGCAATCTTGCATTGGGTATCGATAGTTACGCGGTCGCCAAGTGCGATACCTTCGAATGGACCGTCTGGCATGACGGTTACAGCTGCCTGGGAGAGCTGCACGACCTCCGCTGACAGGGGGTCGTCCGACTGACGCGAAACCAAAACGCGATCCCCAATTTTTGCACGTTCATTCAGACCCGAAACAGTGAGGATACTTCCATGTGCCGCACTAATCCGGCCGATGGGATACGTGATCTGAATGTCGGCGAGCTGGGCTTTCAACATTTGCAATCGTACGGCTTGGCGCATCGGATCCTCCTGATGTTTGCACACAGTTTCTTAGGGAATCAGAGTTAAGCGTTGATTGAAATTGCACGAGGGAGAAGCCCCGATGTTTCAGAATCTGGCCGTTTTCGAGTCGGCACAAGCAATGGCAATGCATGCCGGTCAAAGACAGGCAGTGATTGCACAAAATGTCGCAAACGCCGACACGCCTGGCTACGTCGCACGTGACCTTCCAAGTTTCACCGATGTCTATGGGCCGGGCGAAGGTTCTGCTTTTTCGCAACGCGCCACGCGGCATTCTCATATGAACGGCAGTCCATCAAACAGTGTCGAAGCAATGACGGAGCAAGATAAGTCGTTCGCCTCACCAGATGGAAACACCGTTTCGTTGGAAACTGAAATGCTGCGGGCGACCGAAACCAAGCGGCAACATGATCGATCTCTGGCTATCTACAAATCGGCCCTAAACATTCTGCGCACCAGCTTGGGACGCCAATAGGGGACTTCCAATGAGCGAATTTGCAAAATCTCTCTCGGTATCCGCCAGCGGCCTAAAGGCACAGGCATCTCGTCTGCGCCATTTATCCGAGAACATCTCGAACGCGGACACACCGGGCTATAGGCGCAAGACCATACCGTTTCGGACAGAATTCGATGCCGGCCAGGGCGTTGCCAATGTCGAAGTCGGGCGTATGTCGCTCGATGATCGTCCGCCGGATCGTATTTTTGATCCAGGACATCCGATGTCAGATGAAACGGGCCACTATGAAGGGTCAAATGTCGACCTGTTGATCGAGTTGGCAGACGCGCGCGAAGCGCAGCGCAGCTACGAGGCAAATCTAAAGATATTCGAGCAAACGCGGCAAATGTCGGCCAGCTTGATGCAACTATTGCGCCGCTGAATGCGCGCACCTTGAAGGAGTTCCAGAATGGAAATCGCAGCACTATCGGCAGTTCAGAACTACACGGCGCTTCGGCCGGCAACACAGCCCGGTCAAGGGACCGGTGGTAGCGTTTTCGGCAAAGTGGCCATGGACTTTGCCCAGACACTTGCGGAAGGCGAGCAGATCGCGAAGAGCGCAATGATCGGTCAGGCAGATCCACATGCGCTGGTACAGGCCCTTGCCCAAACCGAGCTCGCTGTTGAAACGGCTGTCACCGTTCGGAACAAGGTTGTCGAGGCTTATCAGGAAATCCTGAGGATGCCTGTTTGACATGTTGAATGAAGTCATCTTCTTCGACACATTGCGTCAGGGTCTGTGGATTGCCGTTGTGGTTTCCATGCCGATCCTAACGGTCGCCCTGGTGGCCGGGGTATCCATTGGTTTGGTGCAGGCACTCACATCCATTCAGGAAATGACGCTCACATTTGTGCCCAAGTTAGCGGCAATTGTGGTCGTGTTCTGGTTGTCGATGGGTTTCATGACACACACCCTCGTTTCCTTTTTTCAAAGCCGGATTATCCCGCTGATTATCGGAGGTTGATATGGACAACACCGGTTACATAACGCTTACGCGCCAGTCCGGTTTGATGCGTGAGATGCAAATTGTTGCAAATAACATCGCAAACAGCGCAACCACCGGATACCGCCAAGAGGGTTTGGTCTTTTCCGAGTATGTTCAGGGCATGCGGGGCGGACCATCCTTGTCAATGGGCCACGGCAACGTTCGAGAGACATCTTTTGTTCAGGGGACATTGACCCAAACCGGCGGAACTTACGACTTCGCGATTGAAGGCGATGGTTTCTTCCTAATCCAGACGCCCGAGGGCGAGCGCGTTACGCGGGCTGGTAGCTTCTCCCCGAATGGGCAAGGCGACCTGGTTACACCCGATGGTCACGCGGTTCTGGATGCTGGTGGCGCCCCAGTCTTTGTTCCTCCGGGGGTAAGGACGCTTTCAGTGTCTCCCGATGGATCGATCAGCGCAGATGGCGCGTTCGTAGGTCAAATCGGCCTTGTTGAGCCCGTCGACCGGACAACGCTCATCCGGGAAGGCGGGATCATGTTCAGCTCTGACGCCGGGTTCGAGCCATCAGATACTGCGCGAATTTTGCAAGGCTTTGTCGAGGAATCCAACGTCGACCCGATAGGTCAACTTGCAAGGATGATTGAAATCCAGCGGGCCTACGAAATGGGTCAAAACTTTCTCGATTCCGAAGATGAACGGGTCCGTCGTGCGATGGATGCCATGTTGAAATCCAACTGAGGAGACTTCAATGCGCGCTCTCAAAATCGCTGCAACGGGCATGTTAGCCCAGCAAATGCGGGTGGAGACAATATCCAACAACCTCGCGAACATGAGCACGACGGGCTACAATGCGCGACGCGCTGAATTTGCCGATTTGCACTATCAACAGATGACGCGGCCGGGTGCAATCAACGCCTCAGATGGAACGGTCTTGCCAACGGGTGTCCAGCTTGGGTTAGGAGTCCGTCCCGCCGCAGTGTCTGTGCATTTGGCGCAGGGTTCACTGGCTGCAACCGGCGGTGATCTTGATTTGGCCATTGATGGTAATGGTTACTTCGAAGTCACCTTGCCTTCCGGACAAACAGCATACACGCGCGATGGTGCACTAAAGCGAAATGGCGAAGGTCTCATCGTGACATCCGATGGCTATGCCGTAGCGCCCGAGATTGTGGTTCCTGAGGATGCGCGCAGTATTTCGATCAATGGTGACGGTGAAGTTTATGCGTACTTTGCGGATGCGGCGGCAGGTCAATTGATCGGCCAATTTGATTTGACCGGGTTTTCCAATCCAAAGGGATTGGAAGCCCTTGGCAGCAATCTTTTTGCTGAAACTGATGCATCTGGCCCGCCAGCCGTCACGACGCCGGGCCTTGATGGTCTTGGAACATTGCGCCAGGGCTACCTCGAAGAAAGCTCAGTGGATGCGGTTCGCGAGATCACAGATTTGATCGCTGCACAACGCGGATACGAGATGAACTCAAAAGTAATCTCTGCCGCCGATCAAATGATGGGTGCAATGACGCAAATCCGATGAAGCTGGCACTGATCATAACTTGCCTCGTTGCTACCTCGGCTGCAGCCGACACGGTGGTACCGACCAGAACCTTGCGTCCAGGAACAGTGATCACCGCAGCGGATCTCACAATTCGCGACGAGGTGCAGGCTGGGATGTTCGAGTACGCTTCTGATGTCGTCGGGCAAGAGGCCAGAACGGCACTCTATGCCGGGCGACCAATTCCGTTCGAAGCAATTGGTGCGCCGGCAGTCGTAAATCGAAATCAAATCGTGCCCTTGTTTTTCAATGCAGGCGGACTGTCGATTGCAACCGAAGGACGTGCTTTGGAGCGTGGCGGAGTAGGTGATCGCGTGCGCGTCATGAACTTGAGCTCCCGCTCCACGTTGTTCGGTTTTGTCCAAGAAGATGGCTCGGTGAAAGTAACTCGATGAACTTTTTAACCATCAGAAATACACAGAAAACATGCGCTATAGTTGCTTTGTGTGCTCTAGTGTCTGCTTGCGGCCGCGGTGACCATCTTGGCAAGCCGCCAAGTTTCTCGAATCCGTTAGAAACACGCGAGCACTCGGCAATGGTATCAGCCAGCCTGCCCCTCACTGTAGATGAGGTTGATCCCGCTGATCGCGCTTCACTTTGGAGCGGACAACGATCGTCGTTATTGGGTGACCGCCGCGCTGTACAACGGGGCGACATCCTGACCGTTGTGATCGAGATTGACGAGCGAGCCGAGATTTCAAATGAAACGGATCGGTCTCGCAGTGGGACTGAAAGCCTGCAAGTTCCGCAATTGGGCGGACTGCCCCAAAGGCTTGACGAAAAGTTACCGGAAGGTGCGTCGTCTTCTGATATCGTTTCGATCACTTCCAAGTCTGGATCGAGTGGTGATGGATCCGTCAAGCGCAAGGAGAAGCTGACGCTGCGCGTCGCAGCGACTGTTGTAGACGTCCTGCCGAACGGAATTCTATCAATTTCGGGTTCCCAGGAATTGCGTGTCAATTTCGAGATGCGTGAACTTCTTGTATCCGGTTATGTCCGCCCGGAAGATATCTCGCGAAAAAATGAAATCACCTATGACAAGATCGCTCAGGCACGTGTGTCATATGGTGGCCGCGGTCAGATCACCGACGTCCAACAACCCAGGATTGGTCAGCAGATCCTCGACGCAGTCCTGCCATTTTAGGAGTGATCAGCGTGAAAAAGCTACTCCCATTGATCTTTCTTGCAGTTGGAGCGGGTGCCGGAGTGGGCGCCGGTGTCTTTCTGAGGCCGGTTCCCGAACCTATTGAGACCGTGGATACAGAACAGCCTGCCAAGTCTTCGGATACTGCGCACAAGACCGAAGACTTGACGGATCGTGAATACGTCAAGATGAACAACCAATTTGTTGTGCCGGTCCTGCAAGATGGCTCGGTACATGCTTTGGTTGTGATGTCGCTTAGTCTTGAAGTGCCAGCCGGGCAAAAGGACGCAATCTACTCTCATGAGCCGAAGCTAAGAGATTCCTTCCTGCAGGTTTTGTTTGATCATGCAAACGTTGGCGGTTTTGACGGCGCTTTCACAGACGCCAACAACTTGGCCGTCATACGCGGTGCATTGCGCGAAGTTGCAATTAAAGACATGGGTGACCAGATTTCGGATGTGCTCATTGTCGAGATTGCGCGTCAGGATTACTGATAATTGATCTGGTCAGCGATGTCTCTATGGCATCGTTCAATGCGCGAGTTCTACACCGCCGTTGCCGAGCCACTTGCTGTTGCTCAGACAACGCGTCAGTGACTAATTTTTTCCCATTTGCCTTCCGGTGTTGTGCGACAACTTCTTCCTTTTGTGCGAGCACCTGTGCCAGCTCAATGTTCAACCTGCGCCGGCTGTTTTCCAGCCATTTCAACCAAATGATATCAGCACCGATGGCACGCAGCTCTGAGTCTGAAGCAGGCTGGCAGTGGGTATCGTGGGCGAGACCATGAAGCCTTGCGAGTTCAGACCGCAGAGATGCCTCCCGCATCCTGAGTTTTGATACAGCGAGCTCACTTTGCTGAAACTTCAAATCCGATATCTGTTTTAGGCGGAACCAATTCATTGTCACAGACCGTCGCGCACGTGCTGGCGCATTTTGTCGGCAAAGCGTATTGCTGCGGCGACGGCTACGTAGTGGTCCGGATGAATTTCGTCCCCAATAGATGTGACTGCATGCAAGGCCCGCGCTGTTGGTGGGTCACTATGTATCGGAACACCACTGCTTTGGGCAATTTTGCGAATACGGAATGCAATTTCGTCGACACCCTTTGCAACACAGACAGGCGCCGTTCCGCTTTCGCGTGACCACTTCAATACTACAGCAAAGTGTGTGGGGTTGACGATAACCACGTCAGCCTGCGGCACATCTGCCATCATTTGTTGCGTTGCAATGGCTTGGGCACGTGTGCGCCGTTCTTGCTTCAGATGTGGATCGCCCTCGGAGTTCTTGGTTTCATCCATGATCTCCTTTCTCGACATTCGGTTTTTGCGAATGTGCTCCTGATGCTGCCAAACGGCATCAATCCCGCCCAAAGCGGTTGAAATAAGAACAACCAAGAACAGAAAAGCCACGCAGATCTCTGCCAGAAGCGACACGACCAAGCCGGGCGAAGTCTGTATTGCGCTTACCATGTCTGACAACCGTGCGTTGAGAAATATGGCCAGGCACGCCGAGTACAGGAGCAGCTTTGCAAAGCTCTTACCAAATTCAAAGAACCCGTTTCGGCCGAATTTTTGTTTTGCATTCTGTATTAGTGATATGCGGGACAGCTTTGGCTGCAGTTTCGTTGGCGCAACAACAAAGGCACGTTGGGCAAGTATTGCACCCAAGACCGCGAGCGCCGGCACAACAAAGATAGGCAAGAGCGCGCTGGATGCACTTAACAGGATGCCACCGATCACCGCAGATTGCCCACCGCTGAACAAAACAGCAGCGAAGTCCCCGGATTGATCTAGTATGATCTGCATACTGCTACCGAATGACGTCACACTCTGCGCACCGACAGCAACAAGAACCAATGTCAACCCGGCATATGCGGCCGCAGTTTGCAGGTCAGCGGATTTCGCGACCTCACCCTTCTTTCGTGCTTCGAGTAATTTCTGCGGCGTCGGATCGAACGGCTTGTCATTGGTATCATCTTGACTGCTCATCTGCGTGACTCCAACGGAGATGCCATGAATTGATCAAGAGCCGATAGCCAAACCGACAGCATTATTGGTGCCGCTAGAAAGAGGAGAAATAGGCCACCTAGCGTAATGAGCGGCGCGCCAACAAAGGCAACCATGAGTTGCGGCATGGCCTTATTAATCACGCCGAGCGCTAGGTTGTACAAAACCGACATCAGCACGAAAGGCGTTGCCAACAAGAAAGCAAGTTCGAACGCATATGCGACTTGGGACAGCCCCCAATCCGCAACGTCGTTTGGTGACAGAAACAGACCCATAGGCAGGAAAGCGTAAGAATGGATGAGCAACTGTGCCGCTTTGATGTGCAGGCCAGCCATCACTGCAAGCGCAACAGCTCCAATTGTGAGGACGTGCCCCATCGCTGGCAGCGGTTCAATCGCGGCGCCCCCCATGATTTGAGATAGTGACGTCGATTGAGCGGCGATCGCACCCGCGGTTTGTAGAGCCAGTATGAAGAGGCGAACACCAAGTCCGATAACTGCGCCAGACAATGTCTCAGTCATGGCCAGAAGCATAAGGTTCTCGATCGTGAACGCTGGCGGGTCTTGCGGCACAGCTGGCGCGATGATCAGCGTAAAAGCTACCACAAGAATTAGTTTTACGCGGGCAGGAACCGACTGTTCACCAAATCCGGGCAAAAGTGCAACTGCAGCACCCACTCTTAACAGTACTGTAAAGCCGACCCAAAGCTGCGCCTGAAGCAGCGAGATTGCTTCGGCCGCAGCAATCATGCTGCAACCACACCGACAAGTGCCGGGCGGGCATCCAACCCTATTTCTTCGAACGAAAGAACGGGATTGTTGATACCCTTGGCGCGCATCATGGTCTTCAAGAATCGGCGCCGACGGGTGTTTGTCACAACTGCCGGAAAGATACCTTGATCGCCCGCATCCTGCAGTTTTTCGGATACATTTTCCGCTAGTCGATTAAACAATTCAGGCGGCAGCGCAATGTCCAGCCCTCGGTCTGCATCTACCTGGTAGCTAGAGAATGTATCCTCCCATTCTGGAGCCAGTTGAACCAGCGGAAGAGTCCCGTCATCCCGCCGAATACCCGATACAATCTGAAAGCCCAGGCGTTGGCGGACGTGTTCGCAAATCGCCTCCGGCTGAGCATTGAGCGCTCGCGCCTCAGAGACTGCTTCTAAGATCAAAGGCAGATTTCGGATCGATACTTGTTCGTCCAACAGAAGTCTCAATACAGCGTGTAAGATGTCCATAGGTACTTTGTCTGGAATGAGAGCGTCGAGCATCTTGCGATTTGCTTCTGCTCTGCTTGGATCCGAGACGTTTTTCATCTCTTCCAGTAAGCGCCGCATGGATTTCAGAGTCAGCAAACGGCTGAAGTTTTGTTTGATAACCTCGAGAAGATGCGTTGCCAGGATTTCAGTCGGCGTGACCAGAGTAACACCAGCTATGGCTGCGACTTCTTGGTCCTCGGTCGCGATCCAGCGGGCAGGCGCCCCATACACTGGTTCTGTGGTGTCTTCCCCTTCGGGAACATTGTGGGACGTTTCAGGGGCCAGCGCCAACACCTTTGTTGGCTTTATAGTGCCTCTTGCTTGCTCGACACCCTGGATTCTGAGGACATATCCGCCCACCGGGAGGCCCGCATTGTCCGTCAGCCGAATCTCCGGAAGAATGACCCCGAATACAGTTGCAACATGTAGACGCATGTTCGCAATTCGGGCGTCCAATCCCGTGCCTGGATCAAGCACCATGTTGACAAGGTCCGGAGCAAACTCGACGTGAATGTCATCCAGTTCCAGTACATCGCCGATGGTTCTTTCGCGAATTGGATTTGCAGAGTCTTCCAGCTCGGGTGTGACTAACTCTGCTGCTCTTGTTTTGCGTTTGATCAAGAACGCAGTGGCAGCGAGGGCTCCTGCCCCTGCAGCGAATGGCAGCATTGGCAAGCCAGGCACAAGACCGAGCAAAGCCATCAGGACTGCGACTGTCGTCAATGCGGCCGGGTGCCGCCCAAGTTGTCCGAAGACAGCCAAGTCGGTTGCACCTTTTGCTCCGCCTCTGGCCAATAATAGTGCCGATGCGATTGAAATCACGACGGCCGGGATCTGGGAAACAAGACCATCCCCAACCGTCAGAATGGCATAAGTCTCAAATGCACTACCAAGGGGCATTCCATGGACGGCAACACCCATCA
Organism: Tateyamaria sp.; assembly: GCF_059783535.1. Lineage (NCBI taxonomy): Bacteria > Pseudomonadati > Pseudomonadota > Alphaproteobacteria > Rhodobacterales > Roseobacteraceae > Tateyamaria > Tateyamaria sp. The sequence continues at coordinate 40,834 of NZ_JBYNDP010000004.1, forward strand.
CAAGTCCCGCGACCAAGTTAAGAAGTGTGATCAGCAAGCCTGCAACTGCATCGCCTTTAACAAATTTAGAAGCACCATCTAGAGAGCCAAAGAAGGTGGTTTCTGCCTGTTCAAGTTCGCGCCGTGCTTTTGCCTCCTGGTGGTCAATGGCTCCAGCTGACATGTCGCTATCGATGGCAAGCTGCTTGCCGGGCATGCCATCCAGTGCGAAACGTGCACCAACTTCCGCCATGCGGGTTGCGCCCTTGGTTATCACCATGAAATTGACGATCAACAGAACGCAGAAAACAACAAGGCCAAGAAAAACGCTTCCGCCCATAATGAATTGTGCAAAGCCTTCAATAACTTCGCCTGCGGCATGTGTGCCTGTGTGCCCCTGACCTATTATCAGTTTCGTTGATGAAACATTGAGAGATAACCGAAGCATAAGGGATGCTAATAGGATTGTAGGAAAAGACGAGAAATCCAGTGGACGCTCGATAAAAAGCGTGATCGTAAAAATTAAAATTGCAAGCGCGAAAGAGGTGGCTAGCCCAATATCCAAAACCCAAGCTGGCATAGGCAAGATCATCATGACAATGATTGCCATAAGTGCGACCGCCAACAAAACAGTTGGACTAAAAACAGCTTCTACTGAAAACTTCATCTAGTTGAACGCCACCTATTTGTACTAGTTTTTAGCATTCGACAATCGAAGGCGCCATATTGCGAAGGGGTACTGAACTGATCTGGATAAACCAAAAAAGACACTTTGGCTTGAAAATGAGCAGAATATCTTGCGTTCTACGAGACGCCGATGTTTGTGCCTGGCACTCAGCAGCGAGCTCAATGCGGCAGGTGATTTCTTGCATCCGTAATACGCCCCAGTAACCTATATGGCGCATCCAGTTAAATCCATTTAGGTTTAAATTTGGTAACTAAAAAATTCGGCAAATTTTCTAATTTTGCAATCCACCATACGTAGGATATGCCGCCAGAAGTTGCTCGACTACACGGCGGGCGTTTGCGCTTTCCTCGAGTGCCCCTTGCATGCGCTCCAACACATCATTCGAAGTAATCGAAGTGTCCAAACTTGATGAGGTTAGCTCAGCTACTGGGCCAAGGACTGGGTCATCTACTCCCAGCAGCTGTTGCCAGTTTTCTGACAGCCATGCGGCTTGTGTACGCCGACCTTCGTCACCCAAACCTGAGAACAGCTTGTATGCAGCATTATGATAGCCAGCATTGACGTTCGCCTGTGCTCTTATACTGTCTGCGGAATCGCCCGCTACGCCGCTGAGGTGTGCGAGAGCTGCGCGCGGCTGAGACAGGCCCAGCGATATTTGGGCAAGCAATATCTTTCTTTTTCGTGTCACAGGTGTGTTGGTCTGCATCGAAAGAAACTCCTTAGCCTCTGAAAAGAAACCAAGATCTGCCAACCGTTGAGCAAATGTATCTGCGGTTCTTGCAGATAAGATGTTACCTGGCAAGACCATCGCGGGAAATGCATGCTTTAAAAAAATTGTATCACTTGCATTTTGGGCGAGAAGAAAAAGTAGTGTGGAGTAAAGCGTTTCGGTATCTGAAATGCTTCCGCTTGGCCGCATAAGCCGAAATACTTCGAAGGCCGCGTCAAACTGGTCAGACTTTGCCAGCGCCAACACATGTGTACGTTGCAATTCCTCGCCGAGAGGGTCATTTCGCATCTCGATTACATAGGCTTCAACCAAAGTGGCGATATCTGGGTCTATCTCAATTTCCGCGTCTAGCTGAGTATTCACATAGCGGATAAGCGCTTCGGCGGATTGTTGATCGTTGGACGCAACGATGGCTTCGAGCCTGCCCTGCGCCGCTTCAACATCCCCTCTAGTTAACTCTATGTCTGCCTTGGCCAGTTCAGCAGCACTAGGCAACGGTTCAACGGTGCGCTCCAGTCCCCGCAAAGCCGCAGCCGCAGCCACGTCGTCGCCATATGCCAGCAACTTCCTGCTTAGCGCAGGCGCGATGAAGTTGCGCAAATGTAGAGGTAAACTGCTCAGAGCCAGAAGGGCAGCACTGCTGTCAACGGATGAAGATGGTCGCAAATTGTGTGCCGACAGAATAGCCCATAATGCAACATCCGAGTCGCAATCAGTAAAGTTTCCAAGATAGTTGTTCGCCTGTGCCGATCCAAACTCCATTACATCAGCTAAGTCGACGAGCGCTCTGTTTGCCGGCCCCAAATCGGCCGAAATTGACAACACCTGCTTTGCTTCGGCACCGAAACCGAAGTGAAGATAGAGGCGCGCCAACTCAACAGCAATGTCCTTATCAATCTTATCAAACTCGGAAAATAGCGCACTTCTTAGTGAAGAAATGGATGTCGCAAAACCCGTCGTAGTCCCCCAATCCTGAACGCGCACTTCTAAGGGGTCGATACACTGAACACCCTGTGCCGTGGATGTGTCTAGGGGATTGGTGCTCGGCACATCGCTGCTGGTTGTGACGCGTAGGTTGCCGCTTGGCGGCCCAGCGTGTTCTTCTTCAAGCGTTTGTATTGACGAATTGAATATACTTGTGTCGATCTGCGAGCGTTGTTGCCGTATGGGCACCGCTACACTCAGATCACTCGGCTGCAGTACGCCTGTGCTCGCAGCAAAACCAATCCTACTTGCCAGCTGTTCCTGCGCTTTTTGAAGGTTGCTCACTTCCGTTGTGCTGGGTGCTTCACTGAGCAAAACGCTTGGCGCGTCCTCCGCTACGGGTGCACCTGAACTGGAGAGCAGAGCGCCAATAGGGACCTCATTTCTAGCTTTATCTCGTGTAAACCGCAGTTGTGTCGAACCCACGAATTGCAGCAGGGACAACCCATTGTTCTGGGTTTTGTCAGTTGATCCAGCCGCGAGCGCACTGACATCAACCACGAGCATTGCACCAGATCGGAAAACATCAGCCTGACATTCGCATCCATACATGATGTTGAGCGATGTTGCATCGCTATCGACAGCACTGACGTACGTCTGACCTATGCGATCAAAGACGCGAGAAGTATCAAAACCATCGGTATGGCCAGCAATGGTGATGTTGATACCGGCGGCTGTCTCCTCAAGAGACCACTTTTTTTCGTTTGGAACGTCCAAAACAAGCCTGGCAAATGTAGGATGCGCACCTGAACGAACTGGAATCCCCGCGCCATAAGCGGTCCCCGCAACTAAGGTGAACAAGACAAACAGTCTGAAGGTCAACATCAGGCCGCGTTCTGTTTTACAGATTTCAATGCTTCTTCCAGATCCGAAAACGAGGGTCGGCAATGCGACGGCGTATTCTGACGCCCAACCTCAATACAGATGTTGGTTGCATGATTGTGTAGATTCGCCACAAGCACTTCACGGATAAGCTGATAGAAATGGCTGTCCTCTTCGACAACGGCTTTTACTTTTGCTGCAAACGGCCCAACGAGGCCATACGCCAGGAAAACACCAAGGAAGGTACCGACAAGCGCCCCACCGATCAGCTTGCCCAGTATTTCTGGTGGTTGATCGATAGATGCCATCGTCTTGATCACACCAAGAACCGCCGCGACAATCCCGAGAGCAGGCAGGCCGTCGGCCACTGTTTGCAACGCGTGGCTTGAGTGGAGCGCATGGTGCATGTTTGTCTCCATCCGCTTTTCAAGTACCTCTTCCACCTGATGCGGGTCATCGTAGTTCATCGATGCCGAGCGCATTGTATCGCATATGAGCGCCGTCGCTTCGCCATCTGCAACGATCTTTGGGTAACGAGAGAAGATGGACGAACTTTCCGGATCTTCAATGTGCTCTTCTATTGCGACCGGGTTCTGGCGCGCCAATCTGATCAACTCGAACAACAGGCAAAGCAAATCCTTGTAATCCTCGTGCGCCCATTTCGGACCTTTGAATACTTTACCCAAGTCTTTGACAGTATGTTTGATCTCAGACATCGAGTTGCTGATCAGGAAGGCTCCGACTGCTGCGCCGAGGATCATTGTCATCTCGAACGGCAATGATTTGAGAATAATTCCCATCTTCCCGCCAGCGGCTAAGTAACCTCCGAAGACCATCACAAAAATGGTCACAATGCCGATAATCCCGATCACTTCACGATTCCCTCAATCCGTTTGACCATGACGATTGCAAACTTCGGTTAATAAAGTTTCACGCAGATTCAGTTCTTGGGCGCACGCGCATTTCGCCCTGCCAGAATTGCGCTAATCGAATAGGCGGACTCTGGCGATAGCCCAGCCATTACTTTGGCAGCTATGTCCGGCTGCATGCGACCGAGAAAGCCTGCTGCAAACGCTGGCTCCATTGCCCCAAACAATGCGGCTGCCTCTTTGGGTTTCATGTTTTCATATACTGCAGTCAATTTCGATAGATCATCTTCTGCTGCGGTCTGAGCAATTGACAGTGTTTGACGCAAGCGTTGCTCCGCATTTTCCAATGCAAAAAGGCGTCTTTCAATCTCAACCTGTGCAACATCCAACGCCTTGGAACGCGCCGCAAGTTCACCTTCAAGTTCATTCACTCTGGCTTCCCGCGCGCGCAATGCATCCAGCAAGGATTTGATGTCCGTTTCCCGCGTTTCGAGAGGCTCTGACGCCATAGGGTGAGCGGTCAACGGAAGAGAGAAACCATCTTCCGGGTCTACCTCGGCAAACGCAGAATTGGCGCCAATACCAATGCGTATCACGGCAGATCCGGCGAGCAGGGCGGCCAACAACGTGATGGAACCACGGTTGGAGGAGGAAGACTTCTTTTTGGTTTTCATTTTCCTCCTCCCACGGTTCGGCGGGTAAAGATCGGTTCACTTGGCTCGACTGGAGTACCAGGTGCTTTTTCGGGTGCTGGTGTTCCGGGAACATCATGCAGAGCGGCCATCTGCAACTCGAGCCGCCGTGCCATTTCTGCAGCACGCTGCGTTGTATCGCTCAGAGCTTCGGCGGATTCTGCAGCCGTTTTTTGTGCCGCCTCAAGCGTCCTTGTCAGATCGTCGACCTGTGCCGAAAGGACGGCTACCGCACCGCCAACTCCTCTTTCAAGATCGTTGAACCGCTGGAGTCGGCGGCTCAGAACGAAGCAGTAAAACCCGGCGCCCAATGCGCCCGCTACAAGCAAGATATCAGCTACGAGGTCCATTTGTTCACCATCAGCTCAGTACAAATTCCATGATGAGCAGGTCGTTGACCCGCCCTGGCCCGGCCACGATCTGCACCCGTCGCAACATTTGAGCGCGCAGTCTGGTCAACGCTGCGGGGCTTTCTATATCCGCGGTTTCAAGCGCACGTAGATAGCCGTTCAAAACGTCAACAACGCGCGGAAGCAGAGATTCGACATCGGATGCATATTGTGAGGGTACCTCCAACTGTGCCCTGAAACGCAGATGACGACTGTGAGAGTTGGGCGCCAGAGAGATTACCATCGGTTCAACCGGAACAAAGGCTACATCAGGCAGATCTGCTGGCGATGACGTGTCCAGCTCAGGCTGAACACTTGATTCGGGTGCCAAAATCAGGCCCGAGAATGTTGCGAAGAAGCCGCCGCCTGCACCGAGAAGCAACGCGATAACACCTATAATCAAAGGCATCTTTGAAGGTTTCTTTACTTCCTCGTCTGTGTCGACGGCTGCGTCTGTCATCTGGGTCCTACTCAAAAATGATCGAAATCAGATTTGCCACATATCAACTAACCGATTGTTAAGGCTGTTCAGTCATTGCTGTCTCAAAGTCGAGCAGAACGCGCGACACGACGGAGACAAACGTGCAGCAGATACTGAATGTCTGGATGGGCCTGGATATCAAGCGCCAGATCACTGTCGTCGCGGCGACGGTTGCAATGTTCCTTGCAATACTCGCGATGTCACGAATCGCAATTGCCCCTACAATGACCCTGCTTTATGCTGGCTTGGAGAATGGGGCCGCTGGTGAGGTGGTGAGATCGCTAGAACAACGCGGTATTCCATTTGAAGTGCGCGGCGGATCCATTTTTGTTGACGCGCAGGATCGGGATCAACTTCGGCTCACTCTGGCAAGTGAAGGATTGCCAGCAAACAGCAGCCGTGGATATGAATTGCTCGATAATCTGTCCGGCTTTGGCACAACCTCGCAGATGTTTGATGCAGCATATTGGCGCGCCAAAGAAGGCGAGCTGGCACGCACAATTGTATCAAGCCCTCATGTCGCAATGGCGCGTGTTCACATCGCCTCAACAGGATCCAACCCGTTTCAACGCAGCGTCACGCCCACGGCTTCCGTCGCAATAACCTCCAACGGTGGTCAGCTTACGACACAACAAGCCAAAGCAATTCGATTCCTGGTTGCATCTGCAGTCACCGAGCTGTCTGCCGAAGACGTCGCCGTGATTGATGCAAACGGTGCTTTGATTGGTGCAAACGACGATTCAGCACCCACCGCAGGTTCAGAAGACAAGGAAAAGATGCTTCGGGAGCGTGTGGAGCGGTTGCTGGAGGCACGTGTTGGCCCGGGAAATGCAGTGGTCGAGGTGAGCGTCGAAACCGTTACAGAAACGGAAGAGTTTCGGGAACGCCGGTTTGATCCACAGGAACGTGTGGTGATCAGCACGGATACTGAAGAGCGTTCAAGTACGTCCAACGAAGCCGCTGGAGGAGATGTGACCGTTGCCTCCAATCTACCGGATGGAGATGGCGCTGGAGGAGACAGTGCATCATCGCAGAACTCGGAAACGCGGGAGCGTATCAACTACGAAGTCTCTGAAACCGAGAGAGCTATTGTTAAAGCCGCTGGTGCAATTCGGCGTGTCACGGTCGCCGTACTCGTCAACGAAGCAGTTGCTGACGTGGAAGGCGGTACTCAAACGACTCAGCGATCGACGGATGAATTGGATGCACTACGCGAACTGGTTGCTTCCGCCGTTGGTTTCAGTAAGGAACGCGGCGATGTCATCACAATTAAGGCGATGGAATTACAATCAGTTGCGCCTCAGGGTACCGTCGCGGAAACATCAGTTTTCGACGACTTCCAAATTGATGTGATGTCAACGATCCAGATGGCAGTCTTGGCCATTGTAACTCTAATCCTTGGGCTATTTGTCGTCAGACCCGTTCTATCGCGTGCGCCAGCGGCGCTACCAGATAGTTTGCCTGCTTCCTCACCGGAAAACACGGCAGACACACCATTGATCGGCAATTCTTTCGATCCCTCTTCGATCGGGGACATCAATATTGACCGCACTTCGGAGCAGCTGCCGGATCTGGCTTCACTTGATCACCCGCCGGTCGCTACAGCCGTGGAGCATCTGCAGGCAGATCCGGTTGATCGCCTTCGATCCATGATTGGTGAGCGCCAAGAAGAAACAGTTGAAATACTGAGAAGCTGGCTTGAAGAGGAGCGCGCGCAATGACTGCGTCGCACCTTTTTCAAGATTTTGGGGATATCACGTCCTCGCAGCATTCTCGGCAAGACATGCCGATTGAAGATGTTGAGGACCAAAAGCTGGAAGCCTTTGAAAAAGGCTACCAAGCAGGTTGGGAAGATGCCGTGGCAGCCCAGACTGAAACACGCTCATTCGTTTCGAGCGGCTTAGCCAATAGCCTGCAGAATGCTTCGTTTGAGTATCACGAGTTGCGCGCGACTTTGAACGCGTCTGTTGAGGGAATTATGGCTGGCGTTATTGACATTGTGCTGCCTCAAATCGCTCATTCAAGCCTCGGCGCGCATGTGCGCGAAGAAGTGTCGGCGCTGGCACGAAAAAGCTTGGACCGAGATATCGAGATTGCAGTCGCGCCAGAGAGCGAGTCTGCTGTCCACGCAGCACTCCAAGACGATCTTCCAACGCCTTTTGTCCTGACAACCGACAAGTTGTTGGCACCAACCCAAGTGGTCTTGCGGCTGGACCATAGCGAGACGGAGCTGCACTTGGACCGTTCCATCGCGGATATCTCTGCAGCAGTTGCATCGTTTTTTGAAAACAATCCAAACGAGGCGAAAGATGGCTGACATCCCTTCTAAGAAAGCCCTTGCATCTGACACGCACAATCCCTTCACAGCGGTTCCGATCGAGATAACCGTGTCTGTCGGGCAAGCCCGACCATTGGTTCGCGACCTGGTGATGCTTGGCTCCAATGCAGTTCTCACACTCGACAAGCGAGTTGATGACCCTGTTGACTTGTTCGTCGGCAACAAGCTAATCGCGAGGGGCACACTGGAAGAGGCTGACGGTGACGACGAAGGCCAGTTGGTTGTACGGCTGACGGAGATACTTGATCTTGGTGCGGGCCTATAACCGAATGGTCGGGCGTGCCCTCATCATCCTAGTTTTGGTTTTTTTTCCAATATCTGCAGGTGCGCAGGATGTTTCCATCTCGCTTGGAGATGATGCATCTCTGAGTGCAAGGACACTGCAGCTGATTGCCTTGATTACGGTCCTGAGCCTTGCTCCGGGCCTCGCGATCATGGTGACATGTTTTCCATTTCTGGTGACAGTGCTATCGATACTTCGTCAGGCAATTGGGTTGCAACAATCTCCACCAAATATGCTGATCGTCAGTCTGGCCCTCTTCCTGACGTATTTCATCATGGAGCCGGTTTTTTCCGAAGCGTGGGAGAATGGTTTGGGACCGCTCGTGAACGAGCAAATTGATCCCAGCGTCGCCTTTATGCGCGCGCTTGAGCCATTTCGCGCGTTTATGGTAGCTCGACTTGACGCCGACACGTTTGCTGCGATGTCCGATCTGCGGCCCGATACGCAGGGTGTCGCCCTCGAACCGGACGCACCTTTATCGGTATTGATCCCAAGCTTTTTGCTGTCCGAGATATCCCGCGCATTTCAGATCGGTTTTTTGATCTTCCTTCCATTTTTGATCATTGATCTTGTTGCCGCAGCTGTCTTGATGAGTATGGGGATGATGATGGTTCCTCCTGCGATTGTCTCCTTGCCGTTCAAGTTGGCGTTTTTTGTTATTGCAGATGGTTGGGAGCTGATCGCCGGGAGCCTCGTCCGAAGCTACTTCTAAGACTTTCCGAACCAAAAACTCTGAAATGCAGTGTGGCAACTTCCAAACTGAAGAGAGTAAGTGGCAGCGCTTCGAAATAGTCAGGTTTGGGAGTCGTTGATCATCGTCGCGCTGGGTGCTTGGCGTTTCAAAAAATGATCGGTGATATGCCTGATCATTTTTGGTTGATCACAGCTCAGACAGCGCGTGCTGAGCCTTTCTTTTGCAAGCACATGGCAAGCATGGCATTGATGGTCGGCAGGTGTTGAGTGGAATTATCTTGATCAATGTCAATGGCTTGAGATGGTGTAACCCGTGTGCCATCGCCGCAAGACGCTTCATGGCCGATGGAAACGACGGAGCGGCAAGGGCAGTTTCGCCCAGACGATGGCTGGCTTTGCCACGGAACCCGACGAGGAAAAAGACGGTCATGATCGACTGGGCTTACCTGAAGGCCCGCAGAAATGTAACCAGCCCGACCAACAAAACAGCTTGGATGCCTCATCACTGACAGGCGGGGCATTTGCAAAGCAAATGTCCCGAGAGGCGAGGCGGGAAAAAAGAGGCATGAGCCCACTAGCCGGAAAGACATTGTGCTGTGATATCAAGACAGGTGTCAAGCCGCAGGCGATTTGCGACAGCAAGACCGCCCCTTTCGTCTGGTCGTCATCACAGGCCAGGTAAGCGATCACATCGGTTCCGGTACGCTGCTCGGCAATCTACCAAAGGTCAGTTGGCTGCCTGAAGACTGCGGTTGTGATGTCGACTGGCCAAACGAGCCGCTGGCTGACAAAAACATAGGTTTCTGCATCCCTGGTCGAAAGTAGTGCACAATGGTCATTAAACATGGCTAGCGCCGCTGCAAATGGCACAACCTGATCGAGATCATGCTTGGTAGGCTTACTGGCTGGCGGCGCCTGCAAACACGATGTAACGGACGCCAAAGATCTTGCTGTCCTCGATCATCCTCACGGAAACCTATATCTGGCAGCGATCGGGCTTGATCTCAAGTATCACATTCTTGCCATTCTACTTATCGCATTTCTGATCGCTTTCACGATGGGCTATCTGACAACGAACTCAGCATGAAGCGCCCCAGCTGCTTTTATGCTTTTCAGGATATCGATCATGTCTCGAGGAGCGACGCCAAGCGCATTCAAGCCTGCGATCACTTCTGACAAGGAGGTACCCTCCGGAACTTCGGCAAGGCCGGGACCATCTTCTTCTTGTAGGTCCACGGTCGCCCGAGGGACGACCACGGTTTCGCCGTCTGCAAATGGGTTAGGCTGTACCGCCAGTGGCTGTTCCTGAACGCGCAATGTCAGGTTGCCTTGGGACACCGCAACGCGGGAGATCCTAACCTCATCACCCATCACGATCGTACCGGAGCGCTGGTCAACCACAACCCGAGCTCGCCGCTCCGGTTCGACCGCTATGTTTTCAATTCGACCCAGCGCGTGTGCTACTGACCGAGCTCGAGTCTGACGAACGTCCAAGGCAACAGTGCCCGAATCCAGCATAGTGGCGACAGGTCGACCAAAGACGGCATTGATCGCATCCTCGATCCGCGCTGCGGTCGTGAAATCTGGATTTCGGAGCGCAAGCCGCATGTCAGTTAAGTTTCTGAGTTCGAAATCAATTTCCCGCTCAATCCGCGCTCCTGATGGAATGACACCTGACGTTGGGACACCTTGCGTAACGCGCGCGCCATCCCCTTCGGCAACGGCCCCTCCCGCAATAATTGTGCCCTGCGCAACGGCATAAATCTCACCATCCGCAGCGTTCATCGGGGTCATGACCAACGTTCCACCCAGAAGGCTTTTTGCATCACCAATCGCCGATACCGTAATGTCAATCTGGCTTCCACTGCGCGCAAAAGGTGGCAGAGTTGCCGTTACGATGACCGCTGCAACATTTTTGGGACGAAACTGTTCACCGGTGACATTGACCCCCAAGCGTTCAAGGATATTGGTCATAATATCTTCAGTGAAGGGTGCATTTCGAAGACCGTCTCCGGTACCATCCAATCCGACGACAAGGCCATATCCCACAAGATCATTGCCACGCACCCCATCGAAATCGACCAAATCCTTGATCCGAACAGGGCTCGCTGCAGCGATACCTCCAACGAGCAATGCAATTATGCAGACAAGGAGGCGTATCATCTGATGAAGTTGACCAGTGACAGATCGGAGGTACGGGCGGTGATCGTGTACAAGCTTTGAAGCTGGAATTGGACTGCCTCCAATTGGGTTGCGGTTTCGTAGGGATCGGCTTGTAGGAGTGCCCCTCGTGCAAGCTGCAGCGAGGTTTCGCGAGCAGCATTCCGAGCGGCGACCGTATCAATTCGTGCTTCGGCAGCACCAACGCCGCTTTGGGTCGCTGTCAGTGCCTCCTTAGCCTCCAATAGACTTATGCCAGCTGTTACCAGCAATTCACGCTGGTTTCCGGCTGCCAGCCCCAAGCCGCCATCCGCCGCCACTGCCGCCAAGGCGACTCCCTTGAGTATGTCGCGAAATACTTGGCTATCCGCTTTCAAATCGACCGAAATTTGTTCATCTTCTGCCAACTGAAAGGGCGCAAGCGAGGCGTCGGAGCCGGTGTATGCTGAGGCGCGAAAACCAGCTGGATCATCAAACCATTGATCAACGGCCGTTTCGATGTCGGCCACGGTTGTGTTGCCCGCAATAGCGGTTCGTAGATCGGCAAGGATCGCACCAGCACTGCTCAGCGCCGACTGGTCCGTTGCCGCGCCCGCAAAGATCGATCGCCCAGCGCTGGAGGTGTTGAGAACCGACACGAGACTTCTGAACTCGTTTTCTGCATCGGCCGACATTTGGTCTAATACAGGTCCGTTGGCGCTGGCTCCGACTGCAAGCAGCGATGTGCTAAGCTCGCCAACCCCAAAATCCATACGGTCAAGCGCGCTTTGCACTGACGACGCAAATTGTGCCGCTTCTGTTCCCGCCACCTTGTAAGCCGAAAGGCCACGCAAATCGCTTTCTATATCTGATAGGTAGGCGACATTTCCAGCAAGGACCGACTTGGTGTCGCTGACTTGTCCACTTGCCAGTTCCTCGGTCAAGCGGGCCATATCTGCCTTGATGGCCGCGCCACGCCGCTGCAATAGAAATGTTTGCGCGAGATCACCCAATCCGTAGTTGTTCATCATCAAATCCTCAGAATCATATCGAACATTTCATCGACCGTTGAGATGACCCGCGCGTTTGCGGCATAGGCTTGCTCCAGGATCATCAGGTTTTGAATCTCCACATCTGTGTCGACACCTGCCGCCAGCTCAACCTGCTGCAACTCTGCGAACTGAGCAGACGCAAATGACATCTGTCGGTCTGCTCTGAGCCGTTCAGTCCCGATTTGCGACGACATGCTGACCACGACATCCTTCAAACTGAGCGGGGCTGACCCAAACTGACTGGTCGCTTGCGGCCGTGCCGTCTCCAGAGCATCTGTCAACGCGATCAGGAGTGTTGCATCGCCCGCCTCGCCCGGCGCGGCGGCCCCCATACCGTCGCGCATGCGCCAAGTTTCGCCGCCTTGGTCGGGATCTACCAGCGCATTAAGAGAGAGGCGGCTTGCTAAACCAACGTCTTCTGCGGGGTCCAGGGGGTTGTTCGCGTCAGTGAACAACCCCGCATCACCGACACTGAGCGTGGGGTCGACGGCACTGTCTTCGAAGCGTTCGACTAGGTCGCGGGCAACTGCGTCTATCTGCAATTGGGCCTTCGGGGCAATTTCGTCCCGTATTTCGAATTGTGCGCCCAACGTTCCGCCATGCAAACGGCCATTTGCAGAGGAGGTGTTTATGGAGATTCCATTGAGTGTCAGGCCCGAGAGTGTTCCGTCTTCTATGGACTCGTACGGTGTGACAACATTAGCTGGCTCAAATCCAACATCAACAGCCTGACCTTCGAGCAGTATCGCGCCGCCGACGGAGTATAGCGACACTGCGCCCCGGTCTCGCGGGATTGTCCGGATCGGAACCATTTCGCTTATCTCGTCAATCAGTTTCTGGCGTTCATCCTCCAGAGCTGGCAGGTTGATGTCGTTTGCATTGCTTGCCACGATGCGGGCATTCAGCATTTCAACCCCTTTGAGAGCGTCATTCAGTCGTTCGACCTGCCCGTTGATGCTGTGATCTGCTTGGGTACGTGCATCTTGAATACCTTGAGCCACCGAATTGATCGATTGAGCAAGGTCCTTGGCCGCAAAAGCCGCTGCTGTGAGCCGTTCGGCGGCGTCTGGCCGGCTGCTCGCCGTAATCAAGCTTTGTTCGAAATCAGAAATGCGCGCAGCGAGAGAGGCCGGATTGTCCGGTGTCCCAACCAAATCTTCGATCCGCGTCAGTGCCGCGGCTGTCTCAGTGCGATAGCCTGTCTCTGATCCGGCAAGGCGCCGGTCATTGATGATTTGCTGATCGACGTGCCGCGTTACGCCATCGATCCGTACACCGACAGCCCCGCCGCCGCTGTCAGATGAAATCGAAAGCGTTCGACGCACATATCCTTCAGTGTTTGCGTTCGCAATGTTCCCTGACACAATTTCCGAGCCGCGGCTTACAGCCCGAATGCCCGACATGGCCGAGGAAAGTGCACTGGTCAGTGACATGTTGCCGACTCCCGCTTTCGTTCACTTAGACTTTCGAAATCACCGTTTAATGTTGGTGGTTTCCTGCAGCATTTCGTCCACAGTCTGAATGACCTTGGCGTTTGAGGAGTAAGCCCGCTGTGTCTGGATCATAGCGGTCAACTCGCCAGCAACGTCGACGGCGGATTCCTCGCGCGCATATGAGACGATGTCCCCGGTCGGCCCGTCACCTGCATCCCATAGGAAAAAGCTCCCGCTATCAGGGGATGGCAGATATGTCTGCTGATCCAGGGCAACCATCCCGTTCGGATTGGGAAGGTCGACCAAAGGGATTTGAAAAATCGTCCTGCTAATTCCGGTGTCGAAGAAGGCCGTTACAAAACCGTTCGGATCCACTTCCACGCTTGTCATATTGCCCACCGGAGACCCATCCTTTGAGATCGAAAGTGGTGCAAAGCTATCCGACAATTGTGTGAGGCCATCACTCTCGCCCAATTGGCCGATATTGATTTCCAAGGGACCGCCCTCGGCATTGATGACGATATTGCCGGTCGCTGGATCATAGGCTCCGCCGCTTGTCGTTGTGACTGAGGCCAATGTCCCTCCAGCAGTCCGGCTGTCATCAAACGTCAAGACGTATTCTCCGACCACTGCACCACCCAGGGCCGAATCGGTTAATTGCATCGTCCATTCATTTGATGTGCCCGTACCAGGAACCGTCGGCGAGAAACTTACGTTGATGGTTTCAGAGGTGCCCAGGTTATCGAAATATTCAATGGACAGATACTGTGCTTCCCCCGCCGAGCCTGCATCTGTATCGGTAGCAGGCAGATTTACACCAAGCGACATCGTTGTTGTTGGTTCGCCCGAGAACTGGTTCACATTAATTTGCACAGGCTGAAGCCCATCCGATGTGTCCCTTGGGAATGTTGGCACTGTCCCATCCGCAAGCGCCGGCCAGCCAAGCAGCACAAGCCCTGAATCGGACCGCAGATAACCTTGCGCATCCGTGCGAAACGAACCGGTTGTGGTCAGCAGCATCTGGCTGTTGCCGTTCGACACGTTCACATCGCTGCTTTGCGCGACAGGCAGCATACCTCGTCCGCGCACGGCAAGGTCTGTTGCATTCGACGTCGATACCAGAGACCCGCGCTGATCGATCAGCCGCGAAGTCGAGGCACGAACACCCCCGGCAGAGTAGCTTCCGCCATTGGACGAAACGACAAGTGACTGAAAATCGGTCTGAACACGTTTGTACCCGTAGGTCGAAGAGTTTGCGATGTTATCTGAAATGGACGCAAGCCGCGTCGCGTTTGCCTGCAGCCCTGCAACACCTGCATTTAACGAGGAAGAAATCGTCATGGACACGCCTTTCTGCTGTACCGACCGAATTTGGACAACAGATAGGCGGGCCGCCTTAACGCAGGGCTAACAGATAAAATCCAAGCTATTCCTGCAAATCACTCCCTCAGGAAAATCACCTCTAGCCGGTTGTTGCGAGCGGCCATTGGGTTCTTGACGGCGGCCTCGCGGTCCGCATGCCCTGTGACGCGCTCGATCCGTTCGCTTGGCACACCCGTCTGTTTCAAAAGCTTGCGCATGGCATCCGCCCGCGCCACGGACATCTGCCAGGTTGACCGTTCTGCAATAACAATGGGTTGCGCCTGTACGTGCCCCTCAACCGCAATATCGTTTTCGACTGTTCGGGCGGCTTCTGTGATCAGTCTGGATAGGTCCCGCAACAGAGGCGTTGGGATGTCGGTGCCCTCTTCGAACAATGGAGTGTCCTCGAGTGCGAATATCTCGACCACCAGACCCTCGTCGGTCAAACGGGTCACTATGTGTCTAAGATCGTTGTCCATGACTTTCGTTTCGCCGCCTTTACCCAGCAGTTGGGCCTCAAGTGACTCGAAGGCTTCATCCTGTGCCGCTGTGAGGTCACCCTGGTCACTTGATCCGGTGTCGCCACGTGCCTGCTTGGACTCTGTCGGACGCTTCGATGATGCACCCGTACCGTTTTGAGGCAACGTCAGTTCGGAAAACACACTGTCGCCGCCAAATGCACCATCCCCACCACCGGAAATACGGTTGATGGGAATCGTCGGCGAAAAGTAGTCGGCAATCCCTTTGCGCTGCTTTTCCGTTGTTGCGTTCAGTAGCCACATCAACATGAAGAAGGCCATCATCGCGGTCACAAAGTCCGCATAGGCAACTTTCCAGGCTCCACCATGGTGGCCGTCGCCGCCTGACACCTTCTTTTTTCTGATGATGATTGGCCGCGCATTTGCCTGCACGCTCATATCCCACACCTCATTTTCACCCGAGAACAGGCGTATCACGCAGCATGTTACGGCGGGCTTAACACATCGAATTGTCGACAACTTGCAGGGCGCAGTCTTGTGTTCAGGTGTGGGCAGTGCACAGATAGCACATGGTATCTCCCCTGCATGATAGCCGCTACGCGTGGTTGCGACTCGGCCTAACCCTCGTGATTGCGATGGTCGCGAATGTCGGCATGTGGGCCATCATTGTGGTCATGCCCGCGGTTGAAGCTGAATTCGGGGTCAGCAGGGCCTCTGCAAGCCTGCCGTACACATTGACGATGATCGGCTTTGCGGTTGGCAACTTTGTTGTCGGGCGGTCGGTGGATATCTGGAGCGTGTCCCGCGTCCTGATTGTATGTGCCGTTGCCATCGCGGGTGGATATGGCCTGGCTATGCTCAGTGGGTCCATCCTTGCCCTTTCGATGGCTCAGTTGTTGATTGGCTTTGGGACTTCGGTTGGCTTCGGGCCACTGATCGCGGATATCTCGCACTGGTTTCTGAAACGCCGCGGGATTGCCGTGGCGGTTGCAGCCAGCGGGAATTACCTGTCCGGTGCGATTTGGCCGATCCTGCTTGCCGGTATTCTCGAGGATCAGGGATGGCGTGCAGCCTATGCTGTTCTTGCCATTTCTACGCTTATCGTTGTGATCCCCTTGGCCTTTGCGCTGCGCCGCCAAGTCCCTGATACGGCACATCAATTGGCTGAGGCCGCGTCGACCGCAAATGCAGTTTCATCGGGCCTGTCTGCACGTGCGCTAAGTTGGCTTCTTGGCCTTGCCGGAGTGGGCTGCTGCGTCGCAATGTCAATGCCGCAAGTTCATATTGTCAGCTACTGCGTTGATCTTGGTTATGGTCCGGCCGTTGGTGCAGAGATGCTGGCGCTCATGCTGCTTGGAGGTGTCGGATCGCGCCTGATTTCGGGTTTGCTGGCTGACCGGCTGGGAGGTGTGCGGACCCTTCTTCTGGGGTCGGTGCTGCAATGCATCGCGTTGCTTCTGTATCTTCCTTCGGATGCGTTGGTGTCGCTTTATGTTGTCAGCCTAGTCTTTGGGCTTAGCCAAGGTGGGATCGTGCCAAGCTACGCGGTGATCGTGCGGGAATTCATGCCCGCACGTGAAGCTGGCGCGCGGGTTGGTTTTGTCCTTATGGCGACGATTCTTGGCATGGCGCTGGGCGGTTGGATGTCGGGTTGGATCTATGACGTGACGGGCAGCTACAAGATGGCGTTTTGGAACGGGATCCTCTGGAACGGGTTGAATATTGCGATCATGCTGTGGCTGCTAAGCCGCAGCCGATCCCACGGAGTGTTGCAACCCGCCTGACCACCGTACGCGCAACAGTGCGGTTTGGCACCAATCACTATTTTGGCTGCAAGCGCGTTAACGCCATGAGAATAAGGGGTTTAGGCCTTTCACCCGCTGTGCATCCTGCGTACACCGCCTCAGCGCAGCATTGGCAAAAAAGCCCATGGTTAACGATGCGTACGGTGCCAAAGTTTGAATAAGGGTGAATCGCCCCGCAAGGCGTAGAGTGTTAGTCAGACGTGCCGTCTGCCTTCGTCAATTCTTGTCCGGAACCATCGTACCACTCAGATGATCCTCGCCGCGCGCGCGGGCGAGTTCGATCTGTTTTTGCCGCTCTCGAAAGCGGGCTTTGTCTTTATCGCTTGTCTCACTGATGCAGTGGTGGCAGCTGACGCCTGCCTCATATTCCGGGCGGGCCTGATCGGCAGGCAGGATCGGACGGCGGCAGGCATGGCATAACTGGTGCGGCCCCACTTCAAGCCCGTGCCCAACACTGACGCGGCCATCAAAGACAAAACACTCGCCTTGCCAGGTGCTGTCCTTTGCGGGCACGTCTTCAAGATACTTCAGAATCCCACCCTTTAGGTGGAAGACGTCCTCGACACCCTGACCGAGCAGGTAGTTGGTGGATTTTTCACAGCGGATGCCGCCTGTGCAGAACATCGCCACTTTCTTGTTGTGAAAACGGTGCTTGTTTTCCTCCCACCATGCGGGGAACTCGCCAAAGCTGCGGGTCATGGGATCTATGGCACCATCAAAGGTCCCTATGGCGACCTCGTAGTCATTTCTTGTGTCGATCACCGCCACATCATCGCGCCCGATCAGGTCGTTCCAGTCAGACGGTTCGACGTAGTGACCGACGCGCGCCGCAGGATCGACATCGGGCTGGCCCATGGTCACAATCTCGCGCTTGAGGCGTACTTTCATCTTGCCAAACGGAGGGGTTTCGCTGGTGCTTTCCTTCCATTCGAGATCAGAGCATCCGGGCAGGGCACGGATATGGGCCAAAACCGCATCAATTCCAGCACGCGGCCCAGCGATGGTGCCGTTGATCCCTTCTGGGGCCAGCAAAAGCGTGCCTTTCACATCCTGACCGCAGCACAGCGCGGCCAGTGGACCCTTGATTGCAGTGGGGTCATCGAAACGAGTGAAGTGGTAGAGGGCGGCAATGGTATACATGGCCGCGAGATAGGCGATGGGGATGCCCTTGCGCAAGGGGGCGGGCGGGTGTCACAAGGTCGCCAGGCAACGCAAGGAGGCTGATCTATGACCCGCGCCCTGATCGTGATTGACGTACAGAACGACTTCTGCCCCGGTGGCGCGCTCGCCGTACCCGGCGGGGACGAGACTGTATCAGGCATCAATGCGCTAATGGCAGACTACGAAGCCGTCGTGCTGACGCAGGACTGGCACCCGGCTGGGCATTCTTCGTTCGCGTCCTCGCATGATGGCAAAGCGCCCTACGAGATGATCGACATGCCCTACGGCCCGCAGGTGCTGTGGCCGGATCATTGTGTTCAGGGAACGGAGGGGGCGGACTTTCACGTGGACCTCAATTCAGATCGTGCCGACATGATCGTGCGCAAAGGGTACCGCCCGGCCATCGACAGCTATTCTGCCTTCTTTGAAAACGACCACGAAACACCCACGGGGCTGGAAGGATACCTCCGCACACGCGGGATCGCCGACCTGACCATGGTGGGGCTGGCAACGGATTTCTGCGTGAACTTCTCGGCGGTGGATGCGGCAAAGCTTGGGTTCAATGTGACCGTGCAGATGGACCTCTGCCGCGCCATCGATCTGGATGGATCACTGGCATCGGCACAATCCGGCATGGCAGGCGCCGGCGTGACGCTGGCCTGACTTGCCCCCGTGCGCCGGAATGGGGCACAACGGGCCACCAAAGCCAAGGAAGCGCGCCCATGGTCGATATCGCCACCCGTGTCTGGAACCACAAATGGAAGATTGACCCCATTGTACGGTCGCTTATCGACACGGACTTTTATAAGCTGTTGATGTGCCAGTCGGTGTTCCGGAACAAGCCGGATACGCAAGTGACCTTTTCGCTGATCAACCGATCCAAACACGTTCCACTCGCCAAGCTGATTGACGAGGGCGAGCTGCGCGAGCAACTGGATCATATCCGGTCACTCTCCCTGCGGCGCGGGGAAAGCACATGGATGCGCGGTAACACCTTCTACGGTAAACGCCAGATGTTCACGCCGGAGTTCATGGACTGGTTCGAAGCTCTGCGTCTGCCTGCATACCACCTCGAACGGCGCGAGGATCAATACGAACTGACGTTCGAAGGATCCTGGCCGGAGGTCATGCTGTGGGAAATCCCTGCGCTCGCTGTGCTGATGGAGCTGCGCGGGCGCGCCGTCCTGAACGAAATGGGCAAGTTCGAGCTTCAGGTGCTTTATGCCCGGGCGATGACCAAGCTATGGGAGAAGATCGAGCGTCTGCGCGACCACGACGGGCCGCGAGTGGCTGATTTTGGAACACGGCGGCGGCACTCTTTTCTGTGGCAGGACTGGTGCGTGCAAGCCATGGGCGAGGGGCTGGGACAGCAATTCGCGGGCACCTCTAACTGTCTGATAGCGAAGAACCGTGATCTGGAGGCCATTGGCACCAATGCGCACGAACTGCCTATGGTATATTCCGCGCTGGCGGACACGGACGAGGCCCTGGCGCAGGCCCCTTATGACGTGCTGAGCGACTGGCATGACGAGCATGACGGCAACCTGCGCATCATCCTACCCGACACCTATGGCACGGAAGGTTTTTTGAAACGTGCGCCGGATTGGCTGGCGGGATGGACGGGAATCCGCATCGACAGCGGCGACCCGGCCACGGGGGCCGAGGTGGCGATCAAATGGTGGCAGGACCGGGGCGAAGATCCGCGTGAAAAACTTGTGATCTTCTCGGACGGGTTGGATGCGGACAGGATTACAGAATTGCATCGGCAATTTGCAGGTCGGGTCAAAGTGTCCTTTGGTTGGGGCACGATGCTGACGAACGATTTCAAAGGATTAACCCGCGACGACAGCCTCGCTCCGTTTTCGCTGGTGTGCAAGGCAGTGTCGGCAAATGGGCAGCCTACGGTGAAGCTGTCGGACAATCCGAACAAGGCGATGGGACCGCAGGCCGAGATCGAGCGGTACAAGCGGGTATTTGGCGTTGGGGAGCAGGAAAGGTTGGAGGTTGTTGTTTGACGTCTACATAGCTCTGCTGCGAAACTGGTTATTTTCGGAGTGAATTGGGGGTTCGGGAATCTGGAAGCATATCTACGCTTCAGAACAATTTCCGGCTGAGGCTTTTGCATGGGCGGTGTATATATATTCTTGTGGGTGGTGCCATTAGCGGTGGCGGTAGCAGCCTTTTTCCTTTTTAGATTTGTTTCTCTGTCGTATGGGAAAAAGCCGTTGGCAGTCGTTGGCTTCATGTGGATAAGCATGCTGCTTTATTGGGGTTTTCAAGTTGGGTCAGACTGCGAGCTGCCGCCCAAGGGCAAGAGCGAAAACGGTTGCGGCTTCGTCTCATCCATCGAGCAAATTGAGCAACTATCGGCAGGCGCAGCGGTCGTTTTGTCAGCGCTACTGCTCATCTATTGGTTAGTCATGTCTGAATAGACCGACAACAAAAGGGACCGAAATCTGCCCCAGCAGAGGACATGTGATTTCCCTCAGGTTAACTATTCGTCAACCCGCCCCCTCAGCGCCTTCACTTCTCCTCGCATTTTCTTTGCTTTGAGCCTACGTTTCTTCGATCCCAAGGTCGGCCGTGTCGCGATCCTTTTTTTGGGTGCCACTAATGCCTTCCGGATCAGATCTGCCAGCCTTTGCCTCGCAATCTCCCGATTTCTGGCCTGGCTGCGGGTTTTATTACATTGGATGATCAATGCTCCTTCTGATGTCCAACGTCTTCCTGCTAGCCGCCGCAGCCGTGTTTTGACGGGGCCGGGCAGGGACGGTGAGCGCGCCGCCTCGAACCGCAATTCGACCGCTGTCGCCACCTTGTTCACATTCTGCCCGCCGGGTCCCGAGGCGCGCACGAATTGCTCGCTCAGTTCCCAGTCCTGAATTGTGATATCGTCGTTTATGCGCAGCATAGGGTTCGGTACGTATTAGGTTATGCCAAGCGACCGGACACGCTGATCGAATTGCCCGCGGGGTCCTTGGCGTTGGCAAAGACGTAGCCATCTGCCCTGTGCAACGCTCCAAACTCAAGCCCCTTGCCGCGTGCGGCGTCACAAAACCGAGCGACATCTTCGACGGTGAATACCAGTTTGATCAGCACCTGGCCCTGCTTGCGCCCTTTGCCCATTGGGTGCAGCAACAGTGTTACGCTGTTGCCCGGTGGGCGCAGTTCTACGATGCGGTCGCCTTTTTCGACATGCGCGCTGTAACCGAAGTGGTACGTATAGAACTGTGCTATCTCCTCCATGCGGGAGGTGTAGAGCACGAGGCTGCTGAGGGGCGGTGACATGTGGTGCTTTCTTTGATCGAAAAAGGGCCACCCGGCGGGCGGCCCTTCTCGAAATGTTTCGGAGGTTGTGTCAGTTAGATCAACCGACCAACTTGGCGGTCTGCACCGCGAAGGACTGCCTTAGCAGGAGACCTCCCAAGCTGTTCCGACACCTCTCTCCAATACCTTTCTCGACACTGGATCACCTCCTTTCAAATGTTGAACTCAAGGTGATCGTGGCACAGCGCCTGCAAAAGTCAACAGATTTAGGTGGCGGTGCCTGCGCGGGCGGTTACCCACCGGAAAGGTGCCAATGCAATAAGCGCCAGCGTCAGTTTCACCATCCAGTCCGCCACAGCGAGCGACATCCAAAGTGGCGCTTCGGGGCCAACACCCAGCAGCGGGAGGACTTCGCCCGCCCAGGACACATCATTGCCGGGCTCCAACCATGTGAGGCTGGCAGAGAAGGCAAGGGTGAAGAAAATGGCCGTATCGACCGAGCTGCCGATGATGGTCGAAGCCAGCGGCGCTTTCCACCATGTCCCCTTGCGCAGGGCGGAAAAGATGCCGACATCCAGCAACTGGGCCGTCAGGAAGGCGAGGCCAGAGCCGATTGCGATCCGGAATGTGACGGCCGGGTATGTGAACCCGTCACCCTGCAACATGATCTGGGTGCCGACGAGCGAGCAGAACACGCCGACGATGAAACCGACAAAGACAACCGTGCGCGCAGGTCCAGCGCCATAGACCCGGTTCATGATGTCCGTCACAAGGAAGGCCAGCGGGTAAGTGAACGCCCCCCAGGTCAGCCAGTTTCCGAACAGGAACTGAACAAGGATGTTCGAAGCCACGACGATGATCGCCATGGCAATGATGCCGGGAAGGTGTGCGCGTGTCATATCTGGTGCCCGTTTTTGCAAGGTAGCGGCGACTTGGCCCGGCAACATGCCGGACGGGCGCCTCTTAGTCGCAGGTGGCGCCGCCCGCAAGGGTTTCCGTGAGGGCGTACTCGACGATTTCAGTCCGTAGAACTGATAGAAAGTTGTCGTCCGATACCATCGTCAGACAAGTCGCGCCGGTCGTTGATTCCCAGATCGCTAGCCCCTCCAGGTTATCAAATCGACCCAGTTGTGTGGTTAGAAGCGTCAATGGTGCAGCCTCTGGATCCTCTGGGTCCAAGCGGATTACGCGGCTTCGAAATCCCAGCGGTGAAACAGAGCGCAAGAGAACATAAAGCTGGCCGTCTGGCGCAATATCTGCACCGACCGGCAAAAACCGATCAGGTGGCGGCAGATATGTCAGAATGGACCAACGTCCTGCGAGGTATTTGAAAATTGGGATCGGATCACTGTGTTTTGACCCCCGTTCGGGTATCGCAAAGAGCGTACCGTCCGGGGCACCAGCAAGCGCTTCAAATCCACGGTTGCTTGGGAACACTCGGTGACCCGGAACCGGAGGTAGGGCGCGCCCGTTAGCCACCGAAACCTCTGCGGGACCTTCGTAGCTGATGTACATTCGATTGTTAGCCCAGGCTAAACCTTCGGAATCGCGCCTTGGCCAAGCGGTCTGCACCGAGGTGGCGGTCACGTGATCCTCATCACGCTTCAACGTCAAATTGAATGCCCTTCCTCGATCCGACAAGACTAGAGCCGATTCACCCGATCGCATTTCGATGGCTGACAATCCCCCGAATCCCGGCAGATCAGAATCCAGCCCTAGCTGTCCCATAAACGTCAATGGGTCAGACAGAGCCGCAGTTGCTGACAGGATCAGCGCGAGGCCAGAACGCCAGAGCATTGTTGCGGTAAGTCTCCTACACGCAATTCGCGGCGCGGTCTGGGTTTGGGGGCGTTCGGGTCGGGTGGCGGTGGATTCAGAATGTTGTTCACCCACTGTTGCGCGTCAGCGCATCCATCGCCGGGGGGCGGTGCGGCCTGATCGACGCAGCCCTGTGCGCCACGGGGACAGTTCAGCCGGACGTGGAAGTGATAGTGGTGCCCCCACCAGGGGCGCACCTTGCGCAACCAGCTGCGGTCGCCCTTTGCGTCTTTGCACATCTGCACCTTGGCTCCTGGGAAGACAAAGATGCGTGCCGTGCGACTGTCGCTTGCGGCAGCTTTGATGATCTCGTGATGAGCGCGGGTCCAGCTGGAATTCGTGTAGGCGCCAGAGGCCCGACGGGTCGAGATGGAACTGATGTTTTCACGCTCTGCGACGGACAAGGCCAGGTTTTGGGCAGGCAGCATCCAAATATCCGCATCAAGGCCGATCTGGTGGCTGCGGTGGCCAGTCAACATCGGCCCACCGCGCGGCTGGCTCATGTCGCCGACATACAGACCCGACCAACCCGGTTGCGCCGCAGCCTTGCGGCTGAGGTCCTGCACATAGTCCACCAGTTCTGGATGGCCCCAGTTCCGGTTACGGGACAGGCGCATGGCCTGCCAAGTGGGGCCAGTTTCAGCCAACTGCACGCCACCTGCCAGACATCCCCGCGAATACCCACCAAACGCTGCGGCCGTTTGCGCCGAGGCGCGACGCTTGCCGCCAAACTGCCCCTTGGCGATGTTTTGCAGGGTGGCTGGGTCCACATCCGGGGTTGGCGTACCATCAATGTCGGTGCCTGCGCCGCTGGTGCAGGCACAAAGCAAGAAAGCTGTGATCAGGGTAATGGAACGTCGGATTTTGACCATTGGGCGTGGTCTCCTTCGGGGTGCACGTAGCGCAACAGGTACAGGCCAAGGATAAACAGCAATATGACCGGAACATACCCCAGTTGTGCATTGCCTGTCAGCGTTGAAAACAGACCGATGAGGAATGGTGCCAAAAACGCAGTGGCCTTGCCTGACAAGGCAAACAGACCAAAAGCTTCGGTTGGGCGTTCGGGATGTGTGTGGCGCACCATCATCGACCGGGATGCGGCATAAATTGCACCGCCTGCACCGCCGATGGCAGCTCCGCAGAAGTAGAACACCATGTCCGGCACTGCCGATCCTTCGGGAAGCGGAATGATGCCGAAGATGCTGGTGCGGTTCATGCCAACGATGACGACCGTGACACCGATCAGGATGTAGCAACAGGCCTTGATCACCGGTTTAGGGCCGTACCGGCCATCAAAGATACCACCAATTTGCGTAGCGACCGCCGCAGTGATTGCGCCGACAATGCCGAAGATGCCGATCTGAATAATGCTCCATCCAAGAACCAGCGTGGCATAGACACCACCCGCCGAATAAAGCGCATTCAAAGCATCGCGGTAAAACATCGACGAGATAAGGAAGTTCAGCAGCGACCGCCGTTTGACGGCACCAACCAGTGATTGCTTGAGATCGGCCATGGCCTCTTTGACGCCGCCCGTCCGATTGGCCTGACGAGGCTCGCGCACCCACGCGAAGAAAGGGATCATGAAAACGGCGAACCAGGCGGCGATGAAGGGACCAACCGACCGCGTGCCTTCGCGCGTGTCTGGATCAAGGCCAAACAGCGGGTCGCGCCCGATCAATGTCTTGCCGCTGTCGTTCTCAGCCAGGAGCAGAAGCATGATGAATAGGGACAGAACACCGCCCCAATAACCTATGGCGGCCCCGTTGCCGGAGATACGCCCAATCTCGTCCTTGGTCCCCAGTGATGGCAGGATGGCATTGACGAAAATCAGCATGAACTCGGCCGCAATCAGGGCAATGTTAAACGCGATCAGGATCAGAAACAGGGTGGAGGCGTCCGGGAAGGTGAACCAGAGCGCGGCCGTCATGGCGACGTAAATCGCACTGAACATCCAGATCCATGGCATTCGTCGCCCGGTGCTGTCCGCATAGGCCCCGATCAAGGGGGCGGTAAATGCGATGAACAACCCCGCAATGGTCTGACCCCAGAACCACAGCGCCTGACTTGAGGCTTTGGCCGCCTCCACATCCGTTGTTTGCGCTTCGAAATACGTGAAAGAGACAGCCGCGAAGTAGGGGCCGAAAACGAAGGTTAGTCCAAGCGTGTAAAACGGTTGCGTCGCCCAATCGAAAGACATCCAACCCCAAATGCGCCTTCTTAGCCCAATTTCCGCCATGCCCCATGTCCCTCGTCTTTTTGTTGACGCGACCAAAGCAGGCCGGGGGCGTTGTGGCAAGGTAAGGTTTTACGCCACTGATTTAAGCTTGGGCTCTTCCGTGTCCTGCATCGGTGGCCACGGGCGCTGTGCCTCGGCCTTGATCCAGGCCGCGATCCAGCCGGGAATGGGGGGCGAGGTTGGATCCTGGTTCATCGCTTTGAGCACCTTGTGCGGCGGAACGATCCCGTTCTTGTCCGTCACGGCCGAGCGGTAGAGCACGTGGCTGGCGCATTCGCCATCCGGCTTCCACATAGATTGTTCCAGATACGTGAACTTGTCGTCCCAGCAGACAGCGCGGCTGCGCATCTCGAACGTCTGAAAAGCATGCAGGCGGCGGCGATAGCGGACGGAGGACCCGGCCATGGTCAGTCCCCAGCGATTGGCCCTCAGCACATCAATCAAACCCGCACGCTGACCAAGGCCAAGGCGGCCCAGATCGTACAGCGTCAGGGCACGCCCATTGTTCAACTCCATGAAACCATCAAGGTCCCAGGGCCACACCCGGTGCTGCGTGACATGCAGGTCAGTCAAACCCAGAGGGGCTTGGCGGCGGGCTTTGACCATCTCTTTGGCAAGGCGAACAAATGGAAACATTGGCTTAACTCCTTACCGTCCTAGTTGCGGCGTTGCAGCGAAAGTTCAATGGGTGTTCAGCGTGACCTTGCGCCACATGGGTGTACGGCCTAGGTCTGTGGCTGGAATAACGAAGGAAACCGCCCATGCTGGTGATCTATCAACTGCTCGATCTGGTTCTGAGCGTCGTCTACGTGATCATGATCGTCCACATCATCATGAGCTGGCTGATCAATTTCCAAGTGCTGAACATGCACCAGCCCATCGTTGGCCAGATCTGGACCGGGCTGAACAAACTGCTCGAACCGATCTATCAGCCAATTCGGCGATACATGCCCGACACGCATCCTCTGGACCTTGCCCCTCTTGTGGCTTTTGTCATCGTGATCGCCCTGCGCAGCATCATCCTGCCTGCCATCTTCTTCTGATCCCCAGGCGCTATAGCCCCTTGTTCACGACCCGTTAAAATGTGAGTCTGTATCCAAAGAGCAGACTACATAAAATTTGACAGGGTTTCGGACATGGCCAGCGCTGCCACGCTGCTAGGGGATGTGTTTGGGTTCGACGGCTTCCGTCCCGGGCAGGAAGAGATTGTCGAGGCTGTGGCGGCGGGCGAAAACGCCCTGGCCATCATGCCGACCGGTGGCGGCAAATCCCTTTGCTTTCAATTGCCTGCGTTGATGCGGGATGGTGTGACCGTTGTCATATCACCGCTCATCGCCCTGATGCGTGATCAGGTCCGCGCCCTGCAGGAAGCAGGCGTGCAGGCCGGTGCCCTGACATCAGGAAACACGCCGGAAGAGACGGACGCCGTGTGGGAGGCGCTGGAGCGCCGCGCGTTGAAACTGCTCTACATCGCGCCTGAACGGCTGGCCGCCGGGTCATCCATCGGCATGCTGCGCCGGATCGGGGTCAGCCTGATCGCCGTGGACGAGGCGCATTGTGTCAGTCAATGGGGGCATGACTTTCGCCCAGACTACCTGCGTATTGGTGAGCTACGGCGCGCCCTGGATGTACCACTTGCTGCGTTCACGGCAACAGCTGATGCCGAAACGCAGGTCGAGATTGTCGAAAAGCTGTTCGACGGGGTACAGCCACGTACCTTCCTGCGCGGCTTCGACCGGCCCAACATCCATCTGGCCTTTGCAGCCAAGAACGGCCCCCGCGCGCAAATCCTGAATTTCGCCGCCGCGCGTAAGGGTCAATCGGGAATTGTCTATTGCGGCACGCGCGCCAAGACCGAAACGCTGGCACAGGCGCTGCGCGAAGCAGGTCACGCCGCGATCCACTATCATGGTGGGATGGAGGCAGATGATCGCCGTATTGCTGAGCGCCGGTTCCAGCAAGAAGACGGGTTGATCGTGGCGGCAACGGTGGCTTTTGGATTGGGTGTGGACAAGCCCGACATCCGCTGGGTGGCGCACGCTGATCTGCCGAAGTCGATCGAAGCGTACTATCAGGAAATCGGACGTGCGGGCCGCGACGGTTCACCTGCGGAGACGCTGACACTGTTCGGCCCCGACGACATCAAGCTACGCCGGTCCCAGATCGACGAAGGGCTGGCACCACCCGAACGCCGTATGGCAGATCATGCCCGCCTGAACGCACTGCTTGGATTGGCCGAAGCGCTGGAATGCCGCCGCAAGACACTTCTTGGCTATTTTGGCGAGGCCGAGGTCATGTGTGGCAAATGCGATCTGTGCGACCAGCCGGCTGAGGTGTTCGATGGCACCACAGCTGTGCGGAAAGCGCTATCGGCCATGCTGCGCACGGACGAATGGTTTGGTGCGGGTCACCTGATCGACATCCTGCTGGGGATTGAGACCGACAAGATCCGCCAACGCGGCCACGACAGCCTGCCGACCTACGGCGTAGGCAAAGAGTATTCCAAGCCGCAATGGCAGGCGGTGTTCCGGCAAATGATGGGGCATGATCTGGTGCGTCCTGATCCTGATCGCTACGGCGCCCTGCGCATGACCGATGCGGCCCTGCCGATCCTGCGAGATGAGGCACAAATCACGCTGCGCAAGGATACGATCAAGGCGGCTGCGGCACGTCGCCCCGCTGTCAAATCGATGGTGTCCGAGGAAGACGCTCCGCTCTTGTCGGCACTCAAGGCCAAGCGCCGCGCGCTGGCCGAGGCAGCGAAAGTACCTGCCTATGTCATATTTCCTGACCGCACGCTGATCGAAATGGCGGAACGACGCCCCGCAAATCTGGACCAGATGGCACAGGTCAACGGTGTCGGGGCCAAGAAGTTGGAAAAATTTGGGTCGGCCTTCCTTGAGGTCATCAACGGAGAGGCTGAGGCCGTGCACCCGTCACGCCGTAAGCTGGCAGGGCACAACGCGGGCACGATCTTTGACCAGTTGCTTGCTGTACAGGCGGAATTGGCGCGTGGCAGTGATGGTACGGACAAGCCGCTGAGTTGTTCCGCGTCGCAGTTGGCCAAGGTGGCGCAGTTGCGTCCCGATGATGATGCCGGGCTGGAACGTGTGTTGGGTGATCGCAAAGCGGAACGTTTTGGCCCTGCATTTCTGGACGTGCTGCGGGCCGCGGGCTAGATCAGCGAAAGCAAGGATAAGGGGGCAGAGATGCTGGTGGTGATTTCTCCGGCCAAACGGCTGGATTGGGCAGAACGGGACGTGCAGATGACGGCCCCAACCATGCAAGATGATGCGGTGCGCTTGGCGCGGACGGCACGCAATCTGACATTGGGCAAACTCAAGTCGCTGATGGATCTCAGTGACGACCTGGCACGTTTGAACCGCGATCGGTTTCAGGCCTTTGCCGACGATCCGGGGGCCGAAACGACGCGCCCTGCGATGCTCGCCTTTGCGGGCGATACATATCAAGGGCTGGACGCGGCGACCTTGTCAGCGGACGAGACGGCCTATGCTCAGGATCATCTGCGCATCCTGTCCGGGCTTTACGGATTGTTGCGCCCGCTGGATGCGATCCAGCCTTACCGTTTGGAGATGGGCAGCCGGTTGAAGACCCGCCGAGGTGCTTCGCTTTATGACTACTGGCGCACCGATTTGGCAAAGGCGCTGAACGCGCAGGCGGAACAGACTGGCACGGACATGCTCGTGAACTGCGCAAGCCAGGAGTATTTTGGCGCTGTGCCCGAAAAGGCGTTGAAGCCGCAGCTGATCACGCCCGCGTTTATGGAGGACAAGGGGCAAGGACCAAAGATCGTCAGCTTCTTCGCCAAGCGTGCGCGGGGCGCCATGGCGCGACACATCATCCGGAACAGGATCACGGATCTGGACGGGGTCCGCAGTTTCAACACGGACGGCTATGAATACAAGCCAGACCTGTCGACAGACGCCAAGCCTGTATTCGTCCGGCCCTATCCCAAAAGCTAGGCCGCACCTTCCTCGGGCACCTCGCCAAAGGGCGGGGTGACGCCGTCAGGGCACATATCGTGCAACATGCCGTGGATTTCAGGTTTGCGAAGGGGCTTGGTCAGGTAGTGATCCAGCCCTGCTTCCAGGATTCCCTTGTCGTCGCCGTCCATCGCGTGCGCAGTGAGCGCGACGATTGGTACGTGCCCGCCGACATCTTTCTCTTTCGCGCGGATCGTTTTGGTTGCTTCCTTGCCGTCCATCTTGGGCATCGAGATGTCCATGAATATCAGGTCCGGTGAAAGCTTTTCGAACATCTCCACCGCTTCGATCCCGTTGTTCGCAAAATGCAGATCGATATCCGCATCCTTGACCATCTTGCCAAAGACAAGCTGGTTGGTCTTGTTGTCCTCGGCCGCCAACACAACCATGCGCCGTGTTTCGACCGGCGCAGGGGCGGTGCCATTGGCGCCAATCACGGGACCCACGCTTTCAAGCCGCGCAAACAGGTCAGCGCGGGGCACGGGTTTCTGCATGATGGCATGCAGATGCTTGGCGCCGGGGTCGTTGGTGGCAAAGCTCGGGTTTGAACTCAGCAACAGAATTGGCGTGTTCGCGCCCGTTGTCCGCACGGCATCGGCCAGCTCAAGCCCATCCATGTCGGGCATGTTGTGGTCCGTCAGGATCAGGTCGATATCGGCCAGCTGCTCAAGCGCCTCTTCACCGGAGGCGCAACAGACAACGCCGAGGCCCAGTTGCTCCAACTGACGTTGGAGGATCGTCCGGTTGGCCTCAATATCGTCAACGACCATCACACGCCGCAGCCCTTCCGGAACCGGGGGGTGCTCCGGCAGTTTTGCCTCGCTCAGCTTGAGCGGGATGCGGAAACCAAAGACCGATCCGATTCCTTCTTCACTGCTGACCCAAACCTCACCCTCCATCAGCGACACAAGCCGTTGAGAGATGGCAAGTCCCAGCCCGGTGCCGTCAAACTGGCGATTGCGTTCGTTTTCGACCTGATTGAACTCACCAAATATGTGGTCAATCTTATTCTCGGGAATACCAATGCCCGTGTCCTCGATCACGATCGTCACATCCGCATGGCCGGCGTCCAGGTCTGGCACACCTGTGACACGCACCAAGACATGCCCCTCGCTTGTGAACTTGACGGCATTGCCCATCAGGTTGGTCAGCACCTGCCGGATACGTCCCGGATCACCCACATACATGGTTGGAAGGAACAGGTCGTAATCTAGCAGAAGGGTAAGCCCTTTGTCGCGCGCTGAAGGCTGAAGCAGCATGATGATCTCGTGAATGCTGCGTTC
The DNA here is from genome assembly GCF_059783535.1 of Tateyamaria sp. Lineage (NCBI taxonomy): Bacteria > Pseudomonadati > Pseudomonadota > Alphaproteobacteria > Rhodobacterales > Roseobacteraceae > Tateyamaria > Tateyamaria sp. The sequence continues at coordinate 71,824 of NZ_JBYNDP010000004.1, forward strand.
AAGATCGAAAGGTTCAAGATGCAATTGCAGCTTCTGCGCCTCGATCTTGGAGTAGTCGAGAACGTCGTTGATGATGACCAGCAGCGCCTCACCCGAGTTCTTGATCGTGTCGACATACAGCTGTTGTTCTTCGCTGAGCCCTGTATCCGCCAATAGCTCTGCCATGCCCACGACACCGTTCATCGGTGTTCGGATCTCGTGGCTCATATTGGCAAGAAAAGCCGATTTTGCGCGGCTGGCAGCCTCCGCCTCGGCCCGGGCCGTTTTGAGTTCTTGCTGGTAGCGCACGGATTCAGTGATGTTGAGGCCAAGGGAGACGATGTCGCCGGCTTGCCCGCGTCTGTCGACCAATTTGACATATTGGTTGTTCCAAAGCCGGACGGTGATCGGGTCAGGCTGGGGTAGCATCCAACGGTCCAGCATCTTTTGCCGCCAGGCCTGGGCGTCCATCCCTTCTGTGTTCACGATACCTTCGTCAGTCATCACCTGCAGAATGGTGACATAGTTCACACCGGGTTGAATCGCCTCGATGTTGTCGAAGATCGCGAGGTAGCTGGCATTGGCGGCGATCATCTGGTTGTCGGAGTTGAAGAACGCAAAACCATCAGTGATCGTTTGTACCGAATGCCACAGGCGGCGCTCAGCGATCTGGACCTTCTGATTGGCCTGCCCAAGCTCGGTCTTGACGCGCTCATTCTCGGTCTTGACCGTTGCCACCTCGGCCCGGGTTTCGACGATTTCCCCCTGCAGGGCGGCGGCATGTTTGCCCAGCTTGCGGTTGGCGGCCGACAGTTCAGCTTCCTTCAGCTCAAGCAAACGTTCCGCGGCCAGACGGCCGCGCCGCTCTTCGGCCAGTTTGTTTGCCAGACTCATACCGGTTCTCCACCACACAAGATTCCCGCATGGTATGTCATGCGGACGGTGAAGAACCGCTTAACCTGATGGGTGAGCCGTTGCGCCGCGCGCATGGGGCATGTCAGACTGACGGCATTCTTAAATCGAATTTGGGAGCGGCATCATGCGCCACGCGTTGGTTGGACTGGTTGCACTCATTTGGGCAGCGGCGGCGTGGGGGCAGGGTGCGATCCCGGATGATCGGTACATCGTGACCCAGGATGTCGATTACCTTGGTGCGGATCGGACATCGCTGTTCGATACAACCTTTGATGCCTGTGCGCGGGCCTGTAGCGCGGACGATGCATGTATCGGCTTCACTTTTAATGACCGATCAGGCGCCTGTTTCCCCAAGGCCCGTATTGATGAAGAGCAACCGTATTCCGGCGCCCGGTCAGCCAGACGATTTGGTGCGTCTGATGGTCTGAAAGCAGCGGCGGAGCGCCGGGCCGCCGCGTTGGATGTATCGCAAGCCGATTTGGATGAGGCCCGCGGATTGGCCTCCGATGTCGGTTTGCGTTTTGCCCAATCGGGTCAGGCGTTGGACCCGTTGATGACGGCGTCCCGCGCCGCGTGGGACCGTGGCGATAGGGCGGCAGCCCTGCGCTGGACAGGAATGGCTGTCGCACTGACGGACGCGCCAGACCTGTGGACACGATACGCCTACATTGCTCTGCGCCAAGGCGATGACGTCGCAGCAAGTCGGCGTCGCAGCGCCCTGCGAGCCGCTGTGCCTGCTGCCTTGAACGGCTATTTGCGATCTGACTCCCCCGGTGGCCAGGTCAGTGCCCTTCAAACGCTTGCAGATGCTTTGGAACTGAATGGGCGGGGGCGCGACTCGATCCGCGCCTTGCGTTTGGCCCAGAACATCCAGCCGCGAGACGACGTGGCCAGGGCGCTGGACGAAGCCATCGCAAAATACGGTTTCCGCATTGTGGAACATCAGGTGGACAATGACAGTGCGGCCCCCCGCATCTGCGCCACGTTCTCGGAGCCGCTCGTTCAGAGCGGTGTGGACTATGAACCCTTCGTGCGCATCGCGACACCGGGCTTGGTGGTCGCTGTAGACGGACGTGACCTATGCATAGACGGCGTGCGGCATGGCGAGCGTTACAACGTGACCTTCCGCTCTGGCCTTCCCGCCGAAAGCGGAGAGGTGTTGGCCAAGGACGTGTCGCTGAACCTCTATGTCCGCGACCGTACGCCGTTAGTTCGCTTTCCGGGGCGGGGCTATGTTCTGGCGCGCGGAGCAGGGACGAGCATCCCCATCGAGACGGTGAATGTGAACGAGGTCGAATTGGTGCTCAGCCGGGTCAGTGACCGCAACCTCGTCCAATCCATGCGCCGGGACTTCTTTGGTCGGCCCCTGTCGCAATGGCAGGCCGAGCAATTCAATTCGGATATCGCTCAAGAGATCTGGCGCGGCACGGGCGAGGTACAGAACGATCTGAATGCCGAAATGCGCACGCGTCTCCCTCTGGATGAAGCGCTGGGCGGCCAGCCTCCGGGCGTCTACGTCCTGTCCGCGCGCGAACAGGGGCGTGATGGCTATGATGTTGTGGCGGCAACGCAGTGGTTCGTGCTGTCCGATCTGGGGCTGAGCACATGGCAGGGAAATGATGGGCTGACGGCCTCGGTCCGCGCGCTCAGCGATGCCGCTGCCATGGACGGGGCAACGGTGCGGCTGATTTCTCAAGCCAATGCCGTGCTGGGTGAGGCGCAGACGGATGCAGATGGCTTCGTGCAATTCGAAGCGGGTCTGACCCGGGGCCTTGGGTCCGCACGACCGGCAATGGTGCAGGTCGAAACAGCGGATGATTTCGTATTCCTGCCACTAACCGATCCGGCCTTTGACCTGTCCGACCGCGGGGTTGAGGGGCGCCCACCTGCGCCGCCCATCGATCTGTTTGTGACCACGGATCGCGGCGCCTATCGCCCCGGCGCCACCATCCATCTGACGGCGCTTGCACGTGATGACAAAGCGCGTGCCATTGATGGCTTGCCCCTGACCGTCATTCTCAGCCGTCCGGATGGTGTCGAATACAGTCGGACAGTCAGTGCAAAGGGACAAAGCGGTGGCCATGTCGTGTCACTGCCGCTTGGCACAACAGTGCCACGCGGGACGTGGCGGATCGAGGTGAAAGGCGATCTGAAGGCACCTGCCCTCGCCACCCAAACCGTGTTGGTCGAGGATTTCATTCCGGATCGCATCGACGTGAAATTGACGGCCGAGGACGTACCGCTCAGCCTTGATCGGCCCGCAATTGTGGATGTGGACGCGCAATATCTGTTTGGTGCACCCGGTGCGGATTTGGCTGTCGAAGGGGATATTCAGGTGCGGCAACGCACTGGGCTTGAAGGGCATCCCGGATATCTGTTTGGCCGACATGACGCGGCGTTCTCTCCACAGCGCCGCTACGTACAGGGTGGGCGTACGGATGTGGAGGGCAAATCCAACCTGTCCTTGCCTTGGCCCGAGGTTACGGCGGATAACGTGCTGCTCGAAGCCGTGGCGACTGTCCGGGTGTCCGACAGTGGCGGCCGCCCGGTTGAGCGCAGCTTGACCCGCCCCATCGCGCCGGAAGGCGCGGTGATCGGGATCAAGCCCGCCTTTGACGACGTCTTGCCCGAAGGGGGTAGTGCTGACTTCGAAGTGATAGCAGTGGGGGCACCTGCTGACCTGCCAGTCCAGTGGACCGTCAACCGGATCGAAACGCGCTACCAGTGGTATCAGTTGAACGGCAATTGGAATTGGGAGCCGATCACCCGGCGCATCCGCGTGGCTCAGGACACAGCGGTCCTTGGCGATGCACCCATTGAGATAAGCACACCCACTGAATGGGGCGATTACGAGCTGGTCGTCGAAAGCACGCAAGGGGCCTATACTGCCAGCTCGGTTGCATTTGCGTCTGGCTGGTACGGTGCCGCAGACAGCAGTGCCACACCGGATCGCCTGACCTTGTCACTTGATGCCGAAACCTACCGGGTTGGCGATACCGCGCAACTGCGGATCGTGCCGCCCCACGACGGCGTGGCACTTGTGTCTATCCTGTCCGGCAGCGTGATCTTGCGGCAGGCCATCCCCGTGCAAGCGGGTGAAACGGTGATCCCGCTCGAGGTGACGGAAGGCTGGGGAACGGGTGCCTATGTGACTGCGTCGGTCCTACGCACAGGCCTCTCTGGCGATCCCGGCCCTGCCCGCGTGTTGGGTCTCGCTCATGCCGCCATTGATCCAGCGGACAAAGCACTGTCAGTGTCTATCGACGCCCCGGCAGAGGTTGACGGGCAGGAAGGTCAAACCGAGGTGGCCGTACGCGTGGGTGGTCTCGAAGGTGCCGACGGTTTCGTCACCCTCGCGGCCGTCGATGTCGGCATACTGAACCTGACGGGGTTCGAGGCACCGGACCCCCAAGGGCACTATTTCGGCCAGCGTCGTCTTGGCGTTGACCTTCGCGACGTCTACGGCCGCCTGATCGATGGCCGAAGCGGCGCGCTGGGCACAGTCCGGTCCGGCGGGGATGCAGGCAACAGCATGCAGCGGCAAAGCCCGCCCCCGACCGAGGCGGTCATGGCGGCCTTCTCGGGTCTAGTCCCAGTCGACGGCAATGGTATGGCCCGCGTGACCATCCCGCGCCCAAACTTCAACGGCACGATCCGGCTGATGGCCATGGCGTGGTCGGATGACGGGATTGGGCAAGCCTCTTCTGACCTCATTGCCCGCGACCCGGTTGTGATCTCGGCGGCTGTGCCACGCTTTCTAGCACCCGGCGACCAAAGCCGCGTGCAGTTTGAATTCGTGCACGCTGCGGGCACATCAGGCGTGATGCCTTTGGAAGTGTCAGGCAGTGGCGTTTCGGTCGGCGCTGCGCCACCAACAATTAACCTGAACGAGAGCGGCTCCGTCCGCGTCTCTCTGCCGCTCACCGCGCAAGAGATAGGAGATCACAGTATCGATCTGGCGCTGACGACACCTGACGGCGCGGTCCTGACGAAGTCGCTCACACTTGGCGTCCGGGCCAACGACCCAACCATCGCCGTCACCCAGCGTCTGGAACTGGCCGCGGGCGAGGCGCTGACCTTCGATGACAACGTCTTTGCCAATCTTCGGCCGGACGGCGCGCGGGCAACGCTCGCCGCCGGTCCGCTCGCTAGGTTCGACATGCCCGGGCTGATCGGACAGCTTGACCGTTATCCCTACGGGTGCACCGAACAGGTCACGTCGGCAGCGCTGCCGCTGCTTTATCTGCCGCGCACGGCGCAAGCGGCGGGGCTGGCGGATGTCGACCAGCGGATCACAACAGCGATCAATCGTGTTCTGACCCGACAGGCCAGCAACGGGGCCTTTGGCCTCTGGCGGGCGCAGTCGGGGGATTTCTGGTTGGATGCCTATGTCACCGACTTCCTCTTGCGGGCAAGTGATCAGGGCCACGACGTGCCAGAGCGTGCCTTGCGGCTCGCCCTCGACAACCTGCGCAACCGGATCAACTACGCACCCGATTTCGATACAGGGGGCGAAGATATCGCCTATGCCCTCATGGTGCTGGCCCGTGCCGGATCGGCATCCATTGGTGATCTGCGGTACTACGCCGATACCAAGGCGGAGGCGTTCTCGACACCGCTCGCCCGCGCACAATTAGGTGCAGCACTTGCCAGCTACGGTGAACAAACCCGTGCTGACCGGCTGTTCGGTTTGGCGCAGGATCTGGCGCTGCGGAACAACACGGACACTGTCCTGTGGCGTGCCGACTACGGCACAACTTTGCGCGATGCGGCGGGGCTGCTGCATCTGGCGGCAGAGGCCGGCAGCACGCGTGTCGACCAATCGCGCCTTGCTGCAACGGTGACGGCGGGCCGTGGGGGGTACTCAACCCAAGAGGCGGCTCAGCTCCTTATGGCGGCGCAAGCGTTGCGTGATGGGGCAGGCACGCCAGTGCTTTCGGTAGATGATACACCGGTGTCCGGCCCCGTGGTTCAAAGCCGCGCGCTGGGCGATACGGCATCGATCATTCGCAACGTTTCGGGCCAGCCGCTGGATGTAACGCTCACCACCTACGGCGTACCGGTCACCCCGCCCGAGGCGGGAGGCTACGGCTACAGCATCACCCGCGATGCGTTCACACTTGAGGGAGGCGTTGCCGAAGGACCTTGGACCATCGGCGAACGGAGGGTGATCGTGCTGACGATCACACCGTTTGAAGAAGTCGGTGCACGGCTGATGGTGGATGATCCACTGCCAGCGGGGATCGAGATCGACAACCCAAACCTGATCAGGTCAGGCGACGTGGCGGGCCTTGATTGGTTGGAGACAGCCAACACGGAACATGCCGAATTCCGCTCCGATCGCTTCCTTGCTGCGGTGAACCACACAGGGTCAGAGACGTTCCGCCTTGCCTATATTGCCCGCGCTGTCAGCCCCGGCGATTTCCACCACCCCGCAGCGTTGGTCGAGGATATGTACCGCGCTGAATACCGTGCCGTGACGGGCACAGGCCGCACGGTTGTGACCGAGTGAAACGGCCACACCGCCCCCTGTTCGCCCTCGCGGGCGCCATGCTGGTTGCGGCCAGCCTGCATGACGCGTGGGATGCATGGGTGGACCGAACAGTGCTGCCAGCGACATTGGCCGAGACATCGGTGGAGATGCGCGATAGGCGCGGTCACCTGATGCGCGCCTTTGCGGTCGAAGATGGGCGGATCCGGCTGGAGGTCCCACGCGGTGGCGTTGACCCACGGTTGACCGACATGCTGATCGCCTATGAGGACAAGAGGTTCAGCACACACAATGGCGTAGATGGTCGTGCAATGGTACGCGCGGTGGGGCAGGCCCTCTGGTCGGGTCACGTTGTTTCTGGCGGATCAACACTGACGATGCAGGTGGCCCGTCTTCTTGAAAACTCGGGCACTGGATCGATCAAGGGCAAGCTGCGGCAGATGCGGGTGGCCTGGGCGCTGGAACGACGTCTAAGCAAGGACGATATCCTGCATCTCTACCTGCAACACGCCCCCTATGGTGGACGTATCGAAGGGGTGCGCAGCGCCACATTCACATGGTTCGGCAAGGAACCCACACGTCTGTCCGAGGCGGAAGCGGCCCTGCTCGTTGCGCTGCCGCAAGCGCCGGAGGCACGGCGCCCCGACCGCCATCCGAACACCGCGCAGGCGGCCCGAGACCGGGTGCTTGCCCGCGTTGGGGCAGACCCGTCGCATAACCGTGTCCCGACACAGGCCCGTGCCTTGCCCCGGTTGGCCCCACACCACGCCGATGCCTTGCGCGCCGCAGACCCCGATGCGCAAAGGTTCGACACGACCCTGTCTATGCGGGTGCAAAAGAGCATGTCCAGCCTTGTCCGCCTCCACGCCACAGGTCAGGCGCGCGGTGTCTCTCTGGCGCTGATGGTGATGGACCATGAAAGCGGCGAGGTTCTGGCACGGGTCGGCGCCCCGCATTATGCCGACAAGGACGGCACACCGGGCTTCATCGATATGACACGCGCCAAGCGCAGCCCCGGCTCCACCCTCAAGCCGTTGATCTACGCGCTGGCCTTTG